>JAUVCP010000065.1 GCA_030590765.1 Flavobacteriaceae bacterium
AAAATTGTTGCTTTTTTATATAAAGTTTTTATAATTTTGCTGCCATAATCTTAGAGGATAGATTTGTAATGATTGCAACCTCTGATGCTGAAAATACATACAGCATAAAAAAAATGCTAAAGCAAAACATACTACTTTAGAATTTCTGCAATCATTTTTTTTAGCCTCTAACTTAAATAAAAAATTATTATGTCATATTTATTTACGTCAGAATCCGTTTCAGAAGGTCATCCAGACAAGGTTGCCGATCAGATCTCTGATAATTTATTAGATGCATTTTTAGCTTTTGATGCCAATTCAAAAGTTGCATGTGAAACCATGGTTACCACTGGGCAAGTGATTTTAGCTGGCGAAGTCCATACGAAAACATATATTGATGTTGCAAGAATTGCACGAAATACCATCAATAAAATTGGTTATACCAAAAGTGAGTATCAATTTGATGGTGAAAGTTGTGGGGTTATCTCATTGATTCACGAACAATCACAAGATATCAATCAGGGAGTAGAACGTGAAGAAAAAGAAGAACAAGGAGCAGGCGATCAAGGGATGATGTTTGGTTATGCCACCAATGAAACTGAAAACTTTATGCCATTAGCTCTGGATCTCAGTCATTTATTATTAAGAGAACTGGCTGACATACGAAGAGAAGATAAGGAAATTACCTATTTACGCCCCGATGCAAAAAGTCAGGTAACCATTGAATACTCTGATGATAATATTCCGCAGAGAATAGACACAATTGTTATTTCTACTCAACATGACGAGTTTGATGAAGATGAGGTAATGTTGGCAAAGATCAAAAAAGATGTTATCAAAATATTGATACCAAGAGTTATTGCTAAACTCCCTAAAAATATTCAAGTACTGTTCAATGATCAGATAACTTATCATGTAAATCCAACTGGTAAATTTGTTATTGGCGGACCTCATGGAGATACTGGATTAACCGGAAGAAAGATTATTGTTGATACTTATGGTGGAAGAGGAGCTCATGGTGGTGGCGCTTTCAGCGGAAAAGATCCAAGTAAAGTAGATCGTTCTGCTGCTTATGCAACACGTCATATTGCTAAGAATATGGTTGCTGCAGGTGTATGTGACAAAGTATTGGTACAGGCTTCTTATGCTATTGGAGTTGCCGAACCTACTTCTATCAATATTGAAACTTATAACACTGCCAAGGTAGATCTTACAGATGGAGAAATTTCGAAAATAGTACAAAAATTATTTGATATGAAACCTGCTGCCATCGAAAAAAGGTTAAAATTGCGTAATCCAATTTATGCGGAAACAGCATCTTACGGACATATGGGAAGAACTCCTCGAAAAACAAAAAAATGTTTTAAATCACCTTATGCGGGTGAAAAAACTTTGGAAGTGGAATTGTTTACCTGGGAGAAATTAGATTATGTTGAAAAGGTAAAAAATGCTTTTGGTTTGTAGAATAACTGATGATTTTGAGAATGTAAAAAAGATCAAATTTTCTAATTTGGTCTTTTTTAATGTGAATTCAAGAAATTCATGTCCTTTTCCTTACTTTTGAATCAATGAAAACATATTTTCTTTTTACTTTTTTATTATTTATCAATATTTCGTTTGCACAGGAAATTCAAACAGAATTTATTTCAAAAACTCCTCTACATGCAGATACATTTATTGGTATGGATGAGCTTGACCATGTTTACTATCTAAAAAACAATATCTTGTTTAAAAAACATGATCAAGATACCATCAATTACAGTAATGTTCTATTAGGTAAAATTACATCCGTAAATATTCAAAATCCGTTTAAATTGGTGGTTTTTTATAAGGATTTTAATTCTGTTATACTACTTGACAATAATTTGAACGAATTAACAAATAGGATAGATTTTACCAAGGAAACACTTTTCAATAATGTTCAATTTGTAAGTGCTTCTTCTGAAAATAATCTTTGGCTCTTTTCAGATGATACAAAATTACATTTGTATAATTATAAAAATCACTCCATAAAAGTTCATACACAACCAATGATTTTTTACCAAAGTGATTTTAACACCAATCAGATAAAAAGCAATTATAAAAATATCTGGTTATTATCAGAAAAAGGAGTAATCCAATTTAATGAATATGGTAATTTTATTCAGTTTATTAATATTGAGAATATCACTGATATTTTTCCTTTAAAAAAAGGATTCATCTACTCTAAAAACAGCACTTTCTTTTTTTGGAAAAATAAAAAATCTATTCCTATCTCTTTGAATTATACTCAAACTATTAAAAATATTAACATTAAAAATTATTCTATGTATATTTTTGATGGCAAATATATTTACCAGTACACATTAAAATACTAATTTTTCTATAATAAATATTTTACAGACAGCATCCATAATCTAGGTTGTATATAATATAAAGAAGATGTATTTGTATCAGAAATTTCATTATAACTATCTGTATTAATGGATCTATTGTCGGTTAAATTATTTCCAGATAATTTGAATTCCCATTTACTATCTTTTTGTTGATAATATAAATTAGCATTTAAAAATGAATACTTATTCTCATACGTTTTTTCATCATTTTTATAATTATAATAACTATAATCTGCAGTGAATATAAAGCTCTTCAAAAAAGGAATTTCTAAATTAGCAAACGGACGATTGGTAGTACTACCAGTTGAAGCATATTTTGAAAAAGATAACTGATATCCTAATTCAAAATTAGGAGAATTCTTAAACTTTGTAGCTACACTCGCTTGATAATTTTGTGTAAAAGTTTTTGATTTCACCCATTCATCATTCACAATATTATTAAATATTGAATTGTTAATATTGGCTCTAAAATTGGTTTTAAATTTATTATATGTTTTACCATACCTGAAAAATCCTATAAGAGTTTCATCAGCAAATTCTGAATTAAGAGGATAGGAAATTCTATCTATTCCTATTATCTCAGTATTATTTTTTATTTCATTAACTTTTCTTGTGTAGGTTACCGAAGCATTTATATTGGTAAAAGAAAACATGCTAAAACTAAAAAAACTTAAAGAATATCTGTGGTTCAATGAATTTTCAAGATCTCTATTCCCTCTTGTTAAAGATTTATAATTTGTTAACATATATCCTTCTGCAGATTTATTTACATCTGAAAATTGTGTAGAAATAGAATAATTGAAACGTAAACTTTGTGAAGAATTGAATTGTAATCTTGCATACAGATCAGGTAAAATTTTTGTTAGCTCATCGGTATCTATTGTGCCGAGTTGTTTATCTTCTATTTTGTATTTATGAAGACTAATACCAGGGTTAAAGGTTAATATCCCCTTTACCAATTTATAGTGAATTCCTAAAAAGAGATCTGAAAAATAAAAGTCAACATCATTATTTAAATTATCTTCTTCGAAATCTACAATTGTACCATCCTCTATTACCTGCGATAAATTAGATTCAAATTTTTGGGAGCTTAAAGTTGTTCCTAAAGTGAAATTCAAATTGCTTTTATTATTTAGTAAGTAATAATAATCAACTTTTCCATCAAATTTGCTTGTTGAAAAATTTTTGTTTTGATATAAATTATAAATGTCCTGTTCAATAGTTGGAATAATTTCAAAAGGCTGTTCACCGGCAATTGAGTTGAACAAAGGAGTATCTTTTTGATAAATGTATTGTAACTCTGATGAAAACACATTTTTATCATTCACTGTGTAATATGCATTTAAGTTCTGATTCAAAGAAACAGGTTTTTCCTCTAAAAACGTATCAGCACTTCGTTGCGTAGAAGTCACATCATTTTTTTCTGATTGTTTCAATATTTTTCCAAATATATCGTAATCTATATGCAAATTTTCAGATGGAGTATAAGTAGTACTGAATTTCAACATTGCCAATTGATTTTTTTGTTTTGAAGCAGTTTCACTTCTATCTACAATTCCAGATTCATTATACACTGTGTTTCGCTGAATAAACATATCTGTTTCAGAATCATTTACTATAGAAAAACCATTAAAAACCATTGATTCTTTTGGTGTTAAACTAAAATTTACTGCACCAAAATTTGAGACAATCTCTTGTGCCCTATTATTTTGAGCTGTCGTAAATCCTAAATCACTGGAAGAGACATTAAACGTAGTTCCACTACCCATCATAGATCCTCTTAGTCCTCCGGTAAATCGAAAATAATCTCTTCTTGTAAATGGAGGCTCTCCGATATTATTAAAATCTGCAAGCACATTAACACTTTTATCGGGACTATAATAGAATAATTTTGGTTTTGCTAAATATTTATAATCATCATCACTCATTCCAACACCTGCATTTACTTCTCCAAACCAAAATTTATTTTTTCCATCTTTTAGTTTTATATTAATAGCGATATTATCTTCATCATTGGTTATACCTCTCATTCCGGAAACTTCATTGTAATTCTTAAGAATCTGTACTTTGTCAACAGCATTAGCCGGTATATTTTGGGTTGCTAACTTAGTGTCTCCATCAAAAAATTCTTTCCCTTCTACAAGAATTTTTTTAACTTTTTTCCCTTCCACTTCAATTTCACCATTATCATCAATCTCAATGCCTGGTAGTTTTTCTAAAATATCTTCCAACTTTTTTTCTGTTCCTGTAATAAATGAATCTGTATTATAAACTATTGTATCTCCAATAATTTTTACTGGCATTTCATAGGTAAGTTCAATATCATTTAATGATTCATTTGACTCAAGCATTTCAATATTTTTTGTTTGGTTTTCTGAATCATCAATAACAATATCCATACTTATTGTAGTATACCCCAGATAACTGACTTTTAAGGTATATTCCATATTTTGTTCCAAACTTAACTTATACCGACCCTTTGTATCCGTTATAGAATACGATTGCAATAGGTTTGTGCCTTTTTTAAATGCTATTACATTTGCCATTTCTAATGGACCAGACTTATCATTAACAATTCCTTCTAATTTAACGGTTTGTGAAAACATAAAAAAAGGAATAAAAAAGGCAATAAACAATATGATTTTCTTCATTTAAAGTACGCTTTAAAAATATAAACTAATTACTATGTCTCATCATTCCTCGTTCACCACCACTTTTTTGACGTTCATTTCTAAATCTTTCCCTCATTTCTTCAGTCTTTTTAGCAACTATTTCATCATATTCCTCCTGCGTTACAATTTTTCCTTTTGTTGGTTCTTTCAATTCAGCTTTTTCTTTAGGATTTAAAACAATTTTTGTGCACATGATCTTAGTATCCCTAACACTTACTTCTAAGATTAACCCAGGTAGACCCCAATAATCTCCTGGTCCTTGACTAATTGGAATGTCTAATGTATACCATGCAGTAACAATAACAGGCTCTGATGTAGGTTTTTTTATTGCTTCCTCTTCCCTTTTATCTTCTTCTTTATTATTTCTTCTACCAAATCTCATTTCTCTTCTTACAGGCATATTAACAACGGTAGTTGCTTTAAAGCTCATTTGATCACCAATCATCTTTGTCTCTTTTTCCATTTTCCATTTATAAGCAACCAATTCATCTTTAATTAAAAAATTTTTGCCGCTAAATTCATTCTCTTTAGTTGACTTCTTGGTTTGAACATTTTTATAATGTTTTCCAGAAGCTCCACCAGTCATCATTAAAAATCTCATCCCACCTCTACTAGAATTTTGATCTAATTTCTCCTCTTCTCTATAAATTGAAGCTGTTTTATTAAAGCTCAATTCATACGTTTTTTCTAGATTATTCTTCATTCTCTCCTGAAAAATCTTAATTCTGTCAGCAGGAATTCCTGATTTTGAAAAATCAATATCCAAATTTGTTTTTGACTCATAAATAGCTTTTCCTTGAAAATTTTGAGCTATTAAAGAAGTGGTAAATAAAAAAACTGTTAAGCTAATACTTATAATTATTTCTTTCATTATTTTTGTGTTATTGTAGTTATAAAATTATTTAATTCAATCTAGAGTAGAACTTATTGAAAAATATTCCCACTTTACCATCTATTAGACCATTCAAAAAAGCAATAGTTTAAAATTAATTTTTATTTAAAAAACTGATGTTTTATACCAATCTTATTGAATTTAACTTGTACTTATTTTAAAAGTACTCATTAAATGCTTATTTAAATGTTTAAAACATAGAAATAATCTATATTTTTTATAAATTCGCAATCCTTAGTAGTTATTAAAATTACTACTTTACATCTAAATAATTAAGATTTATGCACGTTGCAATTGCAGGAAATATTGGAGCAGGAAAAACAACACTAACAAGTCTTTTGGCTAAGCATTATAAATGGGAACCCCATTATGAATCCGTTGAAGAAAATCCCTATTTGGATGATTTTTACGCATCTATGGAACGATGGTCTTTTAATCTACAAATCTATTTCCTAAATAGTAGATTTCGACAAATTCTTAAAATTCGTGACAGTGGTAAAAACATCATTCAGGATAGAACTATTTATGAAGATGCTCATATTTTTGCTCCTAACCTTCATGCTATGGGTTTGATGACCAATAGAGATTTTAGTAATTATGAATCGCTTTTTAATTTAATGGAACGTTTGGTTTCGCCTCCTGATCTGTTAATTTATTTACGTTCCAGTATACCTACTTTAGTTGGTCAAATACATCAACGCGGTCGAGATTATGAAAACACCATTAGTATTGATTATTTAAGCAGATTAAATGAAAGGTATGAAGCCTGGATCTCTACTTACACAAAGGGCAAACTTCTGATTATTGACATTGATAATTTAAATATTGTAGATAATCCTGAAGATCTAGGATCTGTAATAGATAGAATTGATGCTCAAATTCATGGTTTATTTTAAATCATTATACAATTCAAAATAAAAAAACTCCCAAAATGGGAGTTTTTTTATTTAAATATTTTTTATTCTATTTTTGAATATTCTTCATTACATCACCTTTCAAAGTAGAATAATTAATCTTAAGAGCGTTTACATTTCTAAGCTCTTCTTTGATATCCGTAATAGTACCAACACTTGATTTAATATCTGCTTTAATCGATGTTGTTAAAAGAGGAATTTCATCTTCTGAATGCGTCTCTCTTTCAGCAAAAACAAAATACTTCACATCTTTTACATCGGCAATTCTGTCATTTAATTGAATTTTATCACCATTCTGACCTTTTACCTTACCAACATAAATATAGCTAACCAAGCTTTTTCGTTCTAATTTTTTAACTTCAGTAGCATATGGTAATTTAGGTTTTTGAATTTTCAAATCTGTTTCACGCATTGTAGTGGTCACCATAAAAAAGAACAACAACATAAACACAATATCTGGTAAAGATGCAGTCGAAATTGCTGGCATTCCTTTTTTCTTTTTTCTAAACTTTGACATAAAAAATTATTTTTTTGGTTCAGCTTCTGAAATGATTTGAGGATATTTTGCTTTAATATTCTTTATCTTTTCTTTTAAGCTCTCATTAGATGAATTGTTCTTGGCATCTTTTAAAAGTTTCTCATAAGATACGCCATATAATTTTTTCGACAAACGATTTCTTAGGTCGGTATATGCTCCTACTAATTCATTTTGAACAGCAATATATGTACCATATGATGTGCCTCTATCACTTTCCAAAGAAATAATTGCTTTATTTGGATGATCAGAAGATGATGGATCTTTAGCCCCTTCACACCAATCACATTCTGCTGCAGGTAACATTTCATCAGTTTTTGGATCTTTCATAGGGTTTCCTATACTTCCACCATTATCAATAAACTTCATCGCTTCTTCACGAATTTTATCTACAGTCATAAAATGTTCACCCTCAACCAAAATATCATTATTACGATTCACTGTAACAATAAATACATTCTTTTCTTTAAGCTTAGGACGTTCCATATCTTCCGGCTGCTTTTCAGGTAATTTTCGAGATATCCCTGTATCCACATCCATTGTAGTTGTCACTAAAAAGAATATGAGTAGCAAGAAAGCAATATCCGCCATTGACCCTGCATTTATTTCTGGTAACTCTCTTCTAGCCATAATATTATTTTGATACTAATGATTTAACAAATCCTGCTAATATTCCTAATATTGCTATACTTCCCAAGATCATTGTATACCAAATACCTGTACTCACCCATTTGGAAACAGGTCCGGCTTCACCATCTTTAAGTACATTTCCAGAAACATTAGTTACTGCAGCATCAGATGCCAACATATAAGCAATAGCCAATAACACTCCTAAAAAAACCAAAGATATCAAAGTCCTTTTAAGTAATTGAGGATGTTTTATGAGATTCCATATTGAAAACAACACTGCCAACAAAGCTGTAATGGCCAATACCCATACTGCAAATGTAATATAAGGAGATACCAGGCTATTTTGCAAGTCAACACTTTGCTCAACAACTTCATCACCTTCCATAATTATCCTAACTAAGAAGTAAACGGCAATAAGGCCAATTAACCCAGTAACTACAGATAATATTTTAGTTAATTTCTCATTCATTTTATTGTTATTTTTTGTTTCTGATCAAAAGATCTACTAATTTAATTGAAGCATCTTCCATACTATTTACTATACCATCAATTTTTGAGATAATATAATTATAAAAAATTTGAAGAATAATTGCTACAACCAAACCAAATACAGTTGTTAATAATGCTACTTTAATACCCCCTGCAACTACTGCTGGAGAAATATCACCTGCTGCTTCAATAGAATCAAATGCACCAATCATACCAATTACTGTTCCCATAAACCCAAGCATTGGAGCCAATGAAATAAATAATGATAACCATGAAACATTTTTCTCTAATAAGCCCATTTGAACACCACCGTAAGATACTACTGCTTTTTCAGCAGCGTCAACGCCTTCGTCCATTCTGTCTAATCCTTGGTAAAAAATAGATGCAACTGGTCCTTTTGTATTTCTACAAACTTCTTTAGCTGCCTCAACTCCACCTGAGCTCATTGCCTCTTCAACGCTTAATACCAATTTATCAGTATTGGTA
>JAUVCP010000108.1 GCA_030590765.1 Flavobacteriaceae bacterium
TGAAGAAGAAATTTTGTGAATGATCTCTTTGGTAGCTACGTCTTTTGATTTATCTAAAATAGCAATATCAACATTGTTGATCTCGTTAGTAATGGCAAATCCGAAAAGTAAGATTTGAACTATAGGCATACCAAAAAGGATAAACAATGTACGTTTATCTCTAAAAATATGGTAAAACTCTTTTTTAATAAATCCTATAAATCTTTTCATCCTCTTGCTAATTTTAAAAAAACATCATTCATGGTATCTGCCTTGAACTGTTCTTTTAATTTTTTTGGTGTATCTAATGCTTCAATTTTTCCGTCAACCATTATGGATACTCGATCACAATACTCGGCCTCATCCATATAATGAGTAGTGACAAAAACCGTTGTTCCGTTATGAGCAGTTTTATAGATCATTTCCCAAAATTGTCGTCGTGTTATTGGGTCAACACCACCTGTTGGTTCATCTAAAAATATAATTTTTGGATCATGCAATAATGCAACTGAAAATGCTAATTTTTGCTTCCAACCTAAAGGTAATGAACTTACCAATTCATCAACAACTTCTTTTAAACCTAATTCTTCAACCAACTGGCACCTTTTCTCTTTTATTTTGTCTCGGGATAAACCATAAATACCACCAAAAAAAGTAATATTTTCTTTGACGGTTAAATCATCATAAAGAGAAAATTTCTGACTCATATAACCAATGTTTTTTTTGATCTCCTCAGGATCTTTATAAACATCAAAATCTGCTACCGTTGCCTCTCCTGAAGTAGGAATTGAAATACCAATCAACATTTTCATGGCTGTAGTTTTACCTGCCCCATTTGCTCCTAAAAAGCCAAATATTTCGCCTTTTTTAACTTCAAAAGTAATGGTATTTACAGCAGTAAAGTCACCAAATTTTTTGGAGAGATCTTTTACTTGTATGATGTTTATATCTTTCATAAGTTCATCCTTAAACCCTGCTAAAGGCACGATTTTAAAGGGAAGTAAATTCTTATTTTGCCAATTCCATAAATGCATCTTCTATGGTTACTGATGTTTGTTGAATAATAATATTTTCGAGTCCTTTTCTTTCTAAATATTGCAATAATTCTTTTGGGTTAAAATCTTCTCTTTTGTCGGTATAATGCATAAATTCTCCAAAAGGGTAAACACTATAATTATGTTCATATTCATTTAAATTCAAAATGAGTTTGTACATATCATTTGCACTTATATTGTATATTTTTTTGGGATAATGTTTTACAATATCTTCAGGTGTGTCAATTTGTAATATTTTACTATCCTGGATTAGTGCAATTCTATCACAAAGAGCAGCTTCATCCATATAAGGTGTTGACACTAAAATAGTAATCCCCTTTTTTTGTAACCTTTTTAGCATTTCCCAAAATTCCTTTCGGGAAACCGGATCAACACCAGTTGTTGGTTCATCTAGAAATAGAACTTTTGGTTTATGAATTAAAGCACAACATAATGCCAATTTTTGTTTCATTCCACCCGATAATTTTCCTGCTCTACGGTCTTTAAATGGTTCAATTTGAATGTAGATATCTTCAATTAATTCGTAATTTTCCTCAATAGTTGTACCAAAAATGGTTGCAAAAAATGTAAGGTTTTCTTCTACTGTCAGATCCTGATAAAGAGAAAATCGACCGGGCATATAGCCTACATGATTTCTGATATCTATATAATCTTTTACAACATCATAGCCTGCTACAGTTGCTTCTCCTTCATCTGCTAAGAGCAATGTAGTTAGAATTCTGAATATTGTAGTTTTTCCTGCTCCATCAGGGCCAATTAATCCAAATAACTCACCTTCTTTTACATCAAAAGATATATTATCAATGGCCTTTAAATCGCCATAAGATTTACTAATATGTTGTAGAGAAATACTCAAATCAAAAGATTATTTAAAATATTTTGGATATTTTTTTAAATGATTATTCAAGGTATCGTAACTGACTTTACAGGTTTTTAGATCAGATGAATCTAATCCTTCAAACATTGCCTGCATTGGCACCAAAAAGTTATGTAATTGGTCATGTGATTCTCCTTTCATGGTACATTCTTTTAAGATAGTACCAAATTCTTTATCAAGACTGGTTTTAAGTTTAGCATAGGCTTCAACAGATTCTTTGTCAGTAAAAGAACTCATTAAACCGATCATATTGTCAATACCTTGTGTTGTTTCCATATTGGCTATCCAAAGTTCACCACTGTTTAAGCTTAGATTATTTTCTTCTTTATGTTGATGCTCTTCTGTTTTCTCTGATTGTGATTGTTCGTGATTTTCCTCTTTTTGTTTCCCACAGGAAATTAGAAGTGTAATTGCAAAGAATACAAGAATCAGATGGAATGGTTTTTTCATATTTTTCATTTTTATTTATTTTTTGGGTTATTGGCCTGTGATTTTTTATTTAAAAATAGGGGTATTTGAATGTACATAACTGCAATTGCAAGCCAAATAACAGTTCTAAATACCATAGCCATTTTACTTTCATGTGCAGCACTTTCACTTATAAAATTCAGATAAAGCAGAACCAAAAGGTGAAGTGTAAGAATTATCGTGATCAGGTTATTTGCTCTGTAATCAGTTTTCCATATCAGAAAAGCGGCATATATGGATACTACTCCCATAATTACATTGTACACAATCAGCCAAGTTAAAATATGATAGTCTTTTGTATCAATGTCCAATAATACTTTTGAGCCTGCAAATATTGACATTACTCCTATGAACAGAGCCAGAACTGCTGCTATTTTCTTTAAGATCTTCATAATATTATTCAAAGTATTTATTAAAATTAGCAAATTCAGTTTTTAATATTTCAACATGTATATTTGCTTCTTTTATAGATTTTGTTGCTATTAAAGTATGCATATTGTCTTCAATACCACCAAAGAAAAAATGAATTTGGTCAAATAGATCTCCTATGTAATCTTCGTCAAGCAGAATTAAT
The DNA here is from genome assembly GCA_030590765.1 of Flavobacteriaceae bacterium. GTDB lineage: Bacteria > Bacteroidota > Bacteroidia > Flavobacteriales > Flavobacteriaceae > Lutimonas. The sequence continues at coordinate 2,954 of JAUVCP010000108.1, forward strand.
TTTGCATCGTCAAATACATCCTTACCCAATTGATTATTGTCAGCAATATTCTTTGAATTGAAACTATTTAATTTTTCAATAATCGATTTAACCTGTTCTATAGATTCAGATTTTAACTTCCATTTTTGCCCATTATTTAATGATAGGCCTTCCCCCATTTCCATATGCATATTTGGCATAGAACCTAGATCAATATGGTATAAGGTTTCTGCAATGGATCTTAATTCCGTTTGATCGTATACTACTTTTGGCATCAAATTGAATTTTTTAACAGCTCCTGGCATTAGAGTTTTATCTTGTGAAGGATTGTTAACATATGCCATTACAGCTTTTATAAAATTCTCTTTGTTAGGATAGGAAGGTTGGTAATGTTCCTGAACACGTAACATTGGTGGAGCGATCATTTGATTTCTTTTTGCTGGATCAGGTTTTTCAAAATGGCAGATAAAACATTTTTGTTTCATTAATGCATATCCTTTTGAATTTGCTTCCACGGTTTCTTTTACTAGCACTTCTTTATTGCTAACAGTATTACTTTTTCCCAGATTGTTACAACCTATAAAACTAAAAGCTATAAAGACAATTATTATTATGTATTTCTTCATAATTATAAGTTTATTTACTGCCATTTTCAATCCACATTTCACCCGGCATCCCAATTTTTAGACTTCCATCATTTTTGACATCTACTTTCACTGCATATACCAAATTCACTCTTTCTTCTTTTGTTTGGATGATTTTTGGAGTAAATTCTGCTTCTGATGCAATCCAGGTGATTATGCCAGTCAAAGCTTTCATATCATCTCCCTCATCATTTTTCACAGTAACTTCTTGTCCAATTTTAATGGCAGATAATTGTGTTTCACTTATATAAACACGTAACTGCATAGTGCCTAGATCGGCAATTTTGTATAATGGTTTTCCAAAGGCAGTAATTTCATTAGCCTCAGCATATTTTACTAAAATAGTTCCAGAAATAGGATTAGAAATCACACTTTTTTGAATTTGATCATTTAACTGCTTAACTTGAATATCTAAACTTTTTAATTCATTGATAATGGGTGCATTTTGTGTTTCCACACTTATGATCTGTTGGTTAATCATGTCTATTTTCCCATTGATATCATCCAATTGTTTTTGTGTTCCCGCATTTTCTTTTATCAGGTTTTCAATCCTGTTTTTAGAAACATTAGCAGTTTTCAACTGTGATTTTAACACGTTTATCTGTGAAAGAACACCTCTTGATTTAGAAGCGATTACAGTTTTAGAGGCGATCAATTGCTCTTTTTTTAGGGATAATTGAATCGTATCAATATATCCAACATTGGTTCCTTTTTGTATAACCTGACCTTCATTTACCTTAAAACTCATCAATTTACCATTGCTTTCAGCAGAAATAACAGTTTCAATAGCTTCAAAATTCCCATATCCATCTGCCAGATCATTGTTAGAGTTACAAGAGATAAGTATAATTGAAGTGATTATTAATCCGAATATAATTTTAGATATTTTCATTTTATTTATTTTTTTGATATTTCTATATTCCTTTCCCTAATAAAGGAAGGCTAGTTTCCTTGAATTACAGTATAATTTGCCTGTGCTAACAATAATTGTATCTGATGTGTTTTTAAATTGATTTCTGCCTCATACAGATCTGTTAATTGATCCATATAATCTGATGAGGTGATCACACCATTTTTCAATTGAGACTCAGCAGTTTTTAAAATATGTTTTTGTAAATGAATGATGGTTTGATCGCTGTTAATAAATTCATTGTATTTTGCAACTTCTATTGCCTGTTGTTCTAATTGAATATTGGTTTGTAACTTGAACTCTTCTTTTTCGCTTTCAATTATTTGTTTGTTCAATTCTAATGCCTGTGTTTGTTTTTTGGTTTTATTCCAGTCAAAAACATTCCAGTTCAATTTTAATCCTACATAATAAAATGCTTGAAAAGAATTGTCCAACATATTCAAACCGGGGTTTCCATATCCGCCCTGTGCAAAGCCATAGACTTTTGGTAATCTGTTTTTTTGCAACATGGAAGAGGTATTATCTATTTGTGTTTTTTGTAAATTAAACAATTCCATTTCTGGTCTGTTTAAAGATTTTGACAGGTCAATTGTATTTTCGGGATATGTAAAAGATGACGTATCCAACACCGGACTTCCAATATATTTTTCCAAGGTTTGGATAAGGTTTTGTTTTGTACTTTCAATATCGGTTAGTTGTTGTTGGAGTTTTAATAATTCTGCCTCTAAAATTGCATCAGAAGTTGGTAAAACAGCACCATATTTGATTCCGGCTTTTATCTCTTTTAATTTTTCTTCCACTTGCTTTTGCTTTGCAAGAAGGATCTCCTTTTTCTCTTGTGTAAGAAGTAGTGAAAAATAGATCTGATTGATCCTTGGTTTTAATTGATAGAGTTCCACATTTACTTTTTGTAATTGTGTAATCGATTTTGCATTTTCTTCCGCTATAGCGGCATCAATTGTTCCTCCACCATAAATAAGCTGGTTTAAAGTTAAGGTTGCCTTATACTGATCTTTATTGGGTAGTTCAATAAGTAAACCCGGATTTTCAGTAGGAAAATGGATTACATCTGATTGATAGGTTGCCTGAGCATCAAAATCAATTTTTGGATATTTTTTTGTTTTGATGATCTCAGTGTTCAAATCACTTTGTTCTTTTACCAAATCACTTTGTTTAGATTTTGGATAATTCACTTCGGCGAGAGCATAACACTTTTCCAGACTTAAATTCTCTTGTGCAAAAGAACTTAAAGGAATAAAGAAAAGTAATAATATTAATTTTTTCATGATTAAATCTTTATGGATTGTATGATAAAATTGGCTATTTCAGTTTTTCTTGTTTCTAAAATAGATCTATATTCTTTATCATTTACATTGATAAACCCCTTGATAAGAGGAGCAGCAATAAAGGGAAATATATTTAAGGAAAGGATGTTGATAAAAAGTTGTTCTGCTTCAATTTTTCTTATTTTTTTTTCTACCACAGCTTCTTGTATTTGAGTTTGAAAATTTTTCATACTGGGAAAAGTTTTTGTTGATACCAATTCCTTTACAAACTCAGGATTCCTGTTTAATTCCTGTAGAATAAAATTTGGTAAATATGGATGTTTGATCATAAAGGAAGTATAATTCTTTGAAAAATTTCTAATTTTTTCGCAAATACTTTGATCAGAATTCAATATGATATTGATCTGTGGAGCCAATTTCTTAAACGCTGTTTTAAAAACGGCTTCAAAAAGTTTTTGTTTACTTCTATAATAGTAATGCAACAAAGATTTGTTGATCTTGGCCTCATCCGCAATTTCCTGCATTCTGGCACCTGACATTCCCTTGTTTTCAAAAACCTGTCTGGCAGCCTCCAATATTTTCTCTTCAGCCGATATATCTTTTGTTTTTATCATGGTGTTTGATCAGATGGTTTAACCAGTAAGTTTAACCAAATGGTCAACAAAAATATTAATTATTTTTGATTCAGCAAAAATTCAGCTACTTTTGTTTCCTTAGATAGATAGTTATTTAGTTTACAGTATTGATATACAGGTCAATGAGTGTTTTATTTTTTAAGTCTAATAATTTTAAATTGATTGTCAAATGAAGAAAATCATAAAATATATTTTAATATTTCTGTTTTTAGGAGTAGTTTATTTGGTTTATTCAAATTATCCTCGCTTAAATATTGTCACTGGATTTGCCTCCAAAAGTGTAGCTTCCGGCGTGTTTTTAGCAAATAGAACACAAGAGTCTGTTGAGAATGGAGATAATGATTTCCCACCGATTGATAAGGCAACTAATGAGGTAAATTTATCTGAAAGATCGGTTACTTCTAACATTTACGGATTAAAAAAAAGAAAAGCAATTTATATGGATGGTCTTGGTGCAATTTTAGTCAATGACGATTTTGATCCTAAGAAGCAATTTGATATTCCTAAAAGAAATAAAGCGCCAAAGAACTTACCTTTTCCTTATGGGGTTTTACCTCAAATAGACAATGAGTTCGTCAATATAGATTATCAGGTTTTGAATGAGGCGGTAAATAATGCCTTTGATAAGGGAGATGAAAAATTGAAAAGAACCAGATCAGTTTT
>JAUVCP010000022.1 GCA_030590765.1 Flavobacteriaceae bacterium
AAAGGGTTGATTTTTGATATAAGTTTTTCTTAGATTATAATTTCAAAAGTAATTTAAATTGAAATAAAAGGTATTAAACCAATATCCCGCTAAAAAAGCGGGATTAGCCTGCCACGCCGGCAGGTGGGTTCGACTAACTAAAAAATTGAAATTAATTTTTTAGAGTCTCACGAATAAAAAATAGCATAGTAATGTTTACAATTTAACTGGCACAATGTACACAAAACCTACTGTGAGGCATTAATAAAATCCTGCCTAGCGGAATTTCATTTTTACACCTTGCACATAAACCAAAATCAGGACTATCAATATTTTGCAAAGTAATTTGTAAACCTTTTAATTTGTTTTCAGCTTTTCTAAGAGCCTGTTCATTTATGGTTTTATTATTGATGGCATCCATTCGGCTAACCCTTCCTATGGCACAATCAGGAGCAATAGGTTTTGTTAAATCCCTTAATTCAATAATAGATCTTTCTGTAGCTTCAATTTCCTGAAGGATCTTCTTTTCAATTTCTGATTTTTCTTCTTTGGTTTTCAACGGAGAAATTTTATTTGGTATAAAAATAAACTTTCTTAAACAATTAGGCCTAAGAAAGTTTATTAATAAATATATAAAATCTGAATCCTATATCCACTTTTGAGTCTTCATTTAATATAAGTCTGCACCCAATCTATGAATTAACTTGGATCTTTTAAAAGTATCGCCCATCTACCAAATCCATTTTTTTGATAATCCGTATAATTTTTTAAAAATAGTTTTGCTTCTTTTACTGTAGCAAATAAAGAATCACCAGTATATTTAATTACTTCCAGATCCTTATTTAGTTTACACATATTACTGGCATCGCTTAAAGAGAACTCTCTTAACATCAATCGTGATGTCTCTAAAATATTTTTTAAATAAATAATTAAAACAGATTAATTAATAGATGTTCAGGCGGTTTCAATTTATGACTAACTGTAAAATGTTGGTAATTTCAATTTAAATTTGACAACGATCAATCGTACCACAATTACCATTAGTGTTGTTAAAATATGGATCATATTTCGATCGATATTCAATTCATTTAATAACAAATAAGTTACAGATCCTATGATACATGCAGTTGCATAAATTTCTTTATGAAAGATCAAAGGAACCTCATTGCTTAAAGTATCTCTGATAACCCCTCCAAATGTAGCAGTTAACATACCCAGTGAAACTGATATTATCGGATGAAGATTACTTTGCACACCAATTTCTGTCCCAATAATAGTGAAAATTCCTAAGCCAATAGTGTCAAACAAAAAGAGTGATTTGCTTAGGTAAGAGATCTTTTTTCTTAATATAATTGCTAATATGACAGCTATAAAAATTACATATACATATGTAAGATCACCCATCCAGGCAACTGGACTTCTATCAATAAGCATATCTCTTAAAGTTCCGCCGCCAACCGCTGTTACAAAAGCAATAATGAATACGCCAAACGGATCCATCTTTTTATTCATAGCAAATAATGCACCTGATATTGCAAAAGCTGCAGTTCCAAGCAGATCTAAAAAATGGAAGATTGTCATTGTTTAATTCTTTGATGTCCTATATATCTAATAGGTGTTTCAATAATCTTTTCGATTAATTTTCAGCAAATTCTTTATAATGCTGATATAAATTAAATATTTCAATTATATAGTTATATGGTTCACTTCCTCTAACATAGCCATATTTTACAACCGGATCATTATAATATTTAGATTTGGACAGATTTAATATATAATAATCTACACCATTATCCCACACCAATTCATTACCATTGTATTTTTTAGTGAGTTTTTGTGCATCTTGTACATGGCCGTAACCTGCATTAAATGATGCCATTGAAAATTTAATTCGTTGAATAGAATCAGGTATCTCATTCCAGTTTTCATACATCCTTTTTAAATATGTGATACCTGCTTTAATATTTTGCTCAGGATCGTGTACATCTGTTACACCTAGTCCTTTTGCAGTTGCAGGCATCAATTGCATTAATCCTGATGCACCTGCCCATGATTTACCATGTACATTAAATTTTGATTCCTGATAAATTAAGGCTTTAACCAATCGCCAGTCCCAACCCATATCTTTGGTGTATTTTTTTACCAAATCATCATATTTACTAATTTTACCTGTAGACTCAGTATAGTATTCACTATCTAATCTTTTACTGAACTGTTTCCTGTTTTTAAAATATTTATTATATATGATATTGTACGTTGCAGTTTTCTTTAAAGAATTGAGTTTCTCATTCATAACAGCAAGTAGTTGGGGTGAATTTTTTCTTACTGCCCATGCAATTCTTTGTGATAAACTAACTTGAGTATTGATATCAATATCAGGATAATAGCTTTTGTGTATTTCAGCAATATTATTATCGATAACAGTATATTTTATCTTTCCATCAGCAACCATTTTTATAATCTCTTCATCTGTAATTTCTCCGGGTAAAACCTTGATATAGATTGTATCACCCAATTCATTGGATAATTTTGAAAGTCTGTCATAATAGGAAGTGTTTTTCCTTACAGATACAGTATCTCGTATAAGATCTACAATATCAGTAGCCAGTTTTTTTTTGATATTATCACCTGATATCTTTCTCCAGTTATTCGGTTTTTTTTGAACTAAAGTTTGATGTGTAATTAAATATGGCTCTGTAAAATTTATTTCTTCCTTTCTTTTTCCTGTAATCGTAAATCCCATGGCAATAATATCTCCATCACCGCGATTTAACATGGTAATCACCGAATCTACATTTTTAGCCAATACAATTTCAAGATCTACGCCAATGTTTTCAGACAATCTTTGTAACATTTCATATTCAAAGCCCATAGGTTGTCCTTTATATAAAAAATACCCTGTTGGAGAAAATGTGGTGATAGCCCTTAAAACACCCGCTTTTTTAATCTCTTTTAGATCGTAATTAATTGGTTCAGATGATGTAATATTTGATTCTGAAGTCAAACTTATACTCTTTGACTTACTACATCCTGATATAATTATCAAGACAAGAAAAAAGTATAGTATTTTTAAAAATCGATTAAAATATAGAGAGGTTTTTAACATAAGTAATTTGATGAGCAATTGCAATTAAAGGATATACTTATTCAAATGTAGTTTAAAAAAACAGGAAATAAAAATTAGTTTAATTCTGTAAACTTATTTTTTCGTAAAATAAAATGTTGCCATACAATGCTAAAAGTATGATAATATTTAGTTTGTTTAAAGGAGATATGTTTTCTTTTTCTAAGCATTTTAGGTAAATTGGCATAAAAACTAAAGTGTGCTTTAATAATTGACCAGGTATGAACAGGACGCAATTCAAAGATGAATTTTATACCGGCTATCCCATCTAAAATCAGTCTAAAAAAAACTACTAAAAACATATATCTTTTGGGTACATTTTTAGCAATAGTAAACAAACTATTTCTAAAGTTTAAAAAGGTTTTGTGCGGATTGCTTTCTTTTAAAGTTGCACCACCAACATGATACACTGTTGAAGCTCCAACGTATTGAATTTTATAACCCTCATTTTGGATTCTCCAGCAAAGATCAATTTCTTCCTGATGAGCAAAATAATCTTCATCAAAACCATTTAACTTGTGATAAATTTCTGAACGTATAAAAAAACAGGCACCGGTTGCCCAAAAAATGTCGTAAGAATTATCATATTGATTTTGATCGGTTTCAAGATCCATGAAAATTCTCCCTTTGCAATATGGATAACCCATAAAATCAACAAAACCACCTGCTGCACCTGCATATTCAAATTTTGATTTATCTTTGAAATCCAATAATTTAGGTTGGACAGCAACTGTATTGGGATTATTTTTGAATTGATCAATGACAGGAGTTAACCAACCCGAAGTAACTTCAATATCAGAATTTACCAATGCATAAACATCTGCATCAATATGCTGTAAAGCATCGTTATATCCTTTAGCATACCCACCATTCTTTTTGTTTTGAACGATTTTTATTTCCGGGTAATTTTGCTTTATAAAACTTATAGAATCATCCGTTGAATTATTATCTGCAATATAAATTTCAGCCTCATCCATACTGTATTTCACTACAGAAGGAAGAAATTTTTTAAGTAAAGTTTTACCGTTCCAATTTAAAATTACGACAGCTACTTTCAAAATAGTTTTAAAGGATTGAAATTAAGATTGCAAACTTAAAATAAATAGCTTGGTTTAAGCTATAATTTTATTTTTATTTAACGTAATCCGGGATATCCTTCAAAAAATGATATTTTTCTAATTGATGATTAATTTTGTAGTAAAAATGCTGTAGTCCGTTGGTAATAATTAAATAATTGGCATTTAATTTTAGGTTATATCTTGCTATCTGGTCAAATGTTTCCTGATTGATCTTTATGGATGGCGCTTTACATTCCACAATAATATCTGGATTTCCATTTTTATCAAAGAGTAAAATATCGGTTCTTTTAGTTGTATTGTTGATCTTTAACTGTTTTTCAATTGCAATAATAGATTTTGGATAATTTTTATTTCCAATCAAATACCGAGCAAAGTTTTGTCTAACCCATTCTTCAGGAGTGAGAACCACATATTTTTTTCGAAGCATATCAAAGATATAAAGCTTATTTTCCATACTTTTGAACTTGAAGGAAAAAGAAGGAAGATTTAACTTTATCATCACTTTTGATTCGGTTTTCATTTTCCAAATGTATCATTTAATTACAATAAATTCGCTTAAGCGGAGATTTTTTAGTGCATGAACAGAATAAAGCAAATTGTTGATGAAATCAAAACAGGTAATACAAAACCTATTTATTTTTTAATGGGCGAAGAGGCCTATTATATTGATAAAATATCAGATTATATTGAAAACAATATTCTTAGTGAAGAAGAAAAAGGTTTTAATCAAATGGTATTGTATGGAAGGGATGTTACTATTGATGATATCTTAGCCAATGCGAAAAGATTTCCGATGATGGCTGAAAAGCAGGTAGTTATTGTAAAAGAAGCTCAGGATCTATCAAGAAGTATTGAAAATTTGGTTGCCTATGCAAATAATCCGCAACCAACAACAATATTGGTGTTTTGTTATAAATATAAAACGTTAGACAAACGCAAAAAACTATCAAAAATCATATCAAAGACAGGATGTTTATTTGAAAGTAAAAAATTATACGAAAATCAGGTTGGCGAATGGATCACTTCTACTTTGAAAACGAAAGGGTATGGTATTGAACCAAAAGCGAGTATCATGCTACTTGAGTTTTTAGGAACAAGTCTATCAAAAATTGATAATGAATTAGAAAAATTAGCACTGATTTTACCAAAAGGCACTACCATAACAGCATCTCATATTGAAGAAAATATTGGGATCAGTAAAGATTTTAATAATTTTGAATTGCGAAAAGCAGTAGGAGAGAAGCAAGTGGTAAAAGTAAATCAGATAGCAAACTATTTCACACAAAACCCGAAAAGTAATCCAATGGTAATGACTGTTTCTTTGCTAAATAGTTTTTTTACACAATTGTTAATGTACCACGGTTTAAAAGACAAAGGAAGGATCAATGTTGCCAAATCTTTAAAAATCAATCCGTATTTTGTTAATGAATATCAAAGTGCAGCCAGAAATTATCCAATGCGTAAAGTTGCTCAGATAATATCTTTACTACGAGAAGCAGATCTCAAAAGTAAAGGAGTTGGAGCTTCAGGTATGGCGCAGGGAGATATTTTAAAGGAATTGCTTTTTAAGATCATGCATTGATATTTTACATTGCTTTTAGGCTTAAATCCAAGTTTTTAACAGAATGTGTTAAAGCTCCAGAAGAAATATAATCTACTCCACAATTTGCATAATCTCTTGCTGTTTGCAAAGTTATATTACCAGAAGATTCTGTTTGACAAACATCTCCAATCAATTGAACAGCCTTTACAGTATTCTCATAATTAAAATTATCAATTAATATTCTGTGTATACCGTCGTGTTTTATTATTTTTTTTATTTCACCCATGCTTCTTGCTTCCACAATTATTTTCAGATCTAAATTATTTTCTTTTAAATAGGTTTGAGTTTTTTCAATAGCCATATCTACACCTCCAGCAAAATCGATATGGTTATCTTTTAACATGATCATATCATACAATGCAAAACGGTGGTTTTCTCCACCTCCTATCTTTACCGCCCATTTTTCAATAGCCCTGATTCCAGGAGTGGTTTTACGTGTATCTAACACTTTTGTTTTGGTTCCCTTTAGTGCTTTAGCAAATTTTTTGGTTTTGGTTGCAATGGCACTCATGCGCTGCATAGCATTTAAAACCAAACGTTCAGCTTTTAATATAGATTGAGATCTGCCTGTTACAAAAAAAGCAGCATCTCCAACTTTCACCTTATCTCCATCATTGATAAAAGTTTCTATTTTAAGATCTTTATCCACTTCAGCAAATATCATTTTTGCAAATTCAATTCCGGCAATCACTCCTTTTTCTTTAACCAGAAGTTTAGCCTGCCCCATTGCGTTAGCGGGAATACAAGCCAATGAACTGTGATCTCCTTCACCTATATCTTCTCGAATACCGTTTTTGATAATAAGTTGTAATTCTTTTTGAAATTGTTCTTTGCTAATCATATAGCTTTCTTTTTTAGATAAATGGTAAAAACAAAAGTAAAAAGTATTTTATTAAAAATTACTTTTTTATGTAATTTAAATAATTAATGATTTATTTTTGAAATTCAATAGATTGCTTTTAATCTGTATTCAAAATGAAAATAAAACTTTTAGCGATAGGAAAAACAGATGATAAAAACTTGCAGGTTTTGATTGCTACCTATGAAAAAAGACTAAAACATTATATAAAGTTTGAATCAGAGTTTATTCCGGATATCAAGAATGTAAAAAATCTATCTCAAAAGGAGCAAAAGGAAAAAGAAGGAGATTTGATCTTAAAGAAAGTATCTCCAACAGATCAGATCATTTTATTAGATGAAAAAGGAAAGGAATTCAGTTCTATGGAGTTTTCAAAGTTTTTACAAAAGAAAATGAATTCGTGTATCAAACAAATCGTTTTGGTAATTGGTGGTCCCTATGGTTTTTCCGATAAAGTATACCAAAAAGCCTCAGGAAAGATTTCCTTATCTAAAATGACCTTTTCTCATCAAATGATCCGTTTATTTGTGGTTGAACAAATTTACAGGGCTTTTACCATATTAAAGAATGAACCCTATCACCATGAATAGGATAAGTTCAAAGGAAAAAGGAGAAAATTTAAAAGATTAGTATAATAACAAAAATAATTAAATGACAGGTTTTTTTGCAATTTTAGATGATATAGCAGCATTGATGGATGATGTTTCTATCATGGCAAAGGTAGCAGCCAAGAAAACAGCAGGAGTATTAGGTGATGATCTGGCAGTTGGTGCCGAAAAGGCATCCAGTTTTCGCTCTTCAAGAGAGTTACCAGTATTATGGGAAATTACAAAAGGTTCTTTTTTAAATAAGTTGATCATCTTACCTTTTGCTTTTTTGTTAACAGCTTTTGCACCTCAATTTATTGTACCTATTTTACTCTTGGGAGGTGTATATTTGAGTTTTGAAGGAGTTGAAAAGATCATACATACTTTTTTTCATAAAGATGAAGGACATGATGAAGTCGTAGAAATTGAAACCGAAGAAGAAATTCTTAAAGCTGAAAAAGTTAAAGTAAAATCAACCATAATTACCGATTTTATTCTATCTGTTGAAATTATCATGATAGCTTTAGGAACGGTTAGTGGGGAGGCTTTAATGACACAAATTTTAGTGGTAACGCTTATAGCAATTGTAGCTACAATTGGTGTTTATGGTATTGTGGCATTGATGGTTCGTATGGATGATACGGGTTATAAACTAGTTAAAAATGCCCGGAATAAGCCTAAGTTCATTAAATCTTCTATGGTTGTTACCGGAAAAGGGTTGGTTTGGGCCTTGCCAAAACTTATTAAATTACTTGCTGTGGTAGGAACGATTGCTATGCTGCTAGTAGGAGGTGGGATGTATGTACATAATATACCTCAGGTACATGATTTCTTTCATGCATTTCCTGTGATGATTGCCGAAATTATTATGGGATTAGTAGTTGGTTTGATTGCTTATCTTATTGTTGCAGTGTTTAAAAAGGTTAAAAAGAGTTTTAAAAAATAATATGGAAGGTTTCTTCTTGATTTGATTTGAAATTAAAAAAGCAAAATTTCCTTGTTAGGATTTTTTTGAATGAACAGATCGAATTAAGATTTAATATCAATTTAAATTCTTCATTTGGGAATAAAACGTACTTCTCTAAAAAGATCTAAAATTTCTTTATAACCTTTCAAAAAAGCTTCATGAGCAATATCTTCTAATAATTGCTCAAGATCATTTTTCTGATAATTTAGTGTTAGTTTTAACAGGGGGTCGAATTTTACCAACCATTCAGATTGATCTGCTGGTAATGATTTGTTTTGGATATATTTTTGAAACATAGCTGCTTTTGCACTTAGTGTTGTAAAAATAAAAAAGTAAACACCTATTTGAAGAAATGTAGAAATAAGTGATTAAAAAAATTAGAGAATGTTCAATTGATAAAAGGTTTTAAAAACTAAACTCCTTCTTAAAAGTGTTCAATACTTCCAATAAAGTTCTGGTTGGGATATCTGTTAATGCATTGATCTTTTCATTAGGTCTTACTTTTAATTCACGCATTTTCAATTGCTGATTGATAGACAACATTTCAAGTTCAGGATAAATTGTTTTAAATGTATCGGCAATATGATTGATGGTTAAATTATCTTCTACAAGATCATAAATTCCCTGATCAAGATCACTAAAAATGAGTTTGGATAAAATATTGGCAGTTTTATCAATGTGAATAAAAGATCTGTATTGTTCGCCATCACCTTCTACAGAAATTCTTTTTTTAAAATTAGCATCAAACATAAATTTATTGATTACTGAATCAAATCGCATACTTTTGCTATAACCATAAATATTTCCGCAACGTATGATATAAGTCTCTGTATTTTTTGCCATTAATCTGTTTACATGATCTTCCCCCCTTAATTTTGATATACCATAAAAAGTTCTTGGATTTGGTGTAGAATTTTCATCTGCTTCCTGTGAAGAAGCTCCATAAACGGAAGCACTACTGGTATAGATAAATTGTTTTACATCACTTTCTTCTATTGCATACACTAATTCTGCTGTTCCCCAATGGTTTACCTGCTCAAAAAAATGAGCATTTTGATCGGAAAAAGGTGTGGTTACCTTGGCTGCCAGGTGATAAACAACATCAATACCAATTAATGTTTGTTTTAATAATCGGGTATCTAAAATATCACCTTGAATAAACTTTATTTTATCGTTAAGTTTGGATTGTCCTATAAACAGATTGATATTTCCCCTACTTAAATTGTCATAGATAATTATTTCTTTTACCAAGGGGTTTTTCAGCAGTTCATAAGCTAATTCAGTTCCTATATATCCGGCTCCACCGGTAATTAAAATGTTCATTTTAACAAGTTTAAAGTTTTTATTATTGATATCTATTTCCCTGCTAAATCAGTATGTAATCCACATTCTGTTTTATTTAATCCTGCCCATCTGCCGGATCTATCGTTTTCGGCACTGAATTTTTGTGTACACGGTTCACAACCAATACTTAAATACCCTTTTTCTTCCAGCGGGTGTTTTGGCAGATCATATTTTTTGATATAGTCAAAGATCATTTTATTATCCCAGTCTAAAATAGGATGGAAGCGTTTACAATTAAAAGCTCCTTCTTGTTCAATTTGCATATTCTTTCTGTTGGCATTTTGATCTGCTCTAATACCATTGATCCAAACATCATTTGCTGCAAGTACAGGTTCCATCGGTTGTGTTTTATTCATAAAACAACAGCGATCCGGATCAGAAGTAAATAAAAACTTTCCATGACAATCCTTTTGATATATTCTTGATACAGATGAACTGATGTTAATCAGATTTAAATCTAATAGATTTACGATTTGATCTCTATAAATAAGTGATTCCGGAAATAAAAAGCCCGTATTGATAAAATAAACAGGAATACTATTATCAATTTGGCTTATAATGTGCAATAGAGGAATGCTGTGGGTTTGAAATGAAGAGGTAACAAAAAGTTTAAGATTTCTCTTTTTATAAATATCTATATATTTTTCAATATTTTCAACGGTCATTTTCAAACTGTATTAAAGCAGTTCAAATGTAATAATTTCAAATATTTAAAAATACATTTTTCATCTGTTTATTTTTACTACGCAATATTTTTTTGTAAAATTCCTATATAAAGATGACAGGCATATTTGATCACTAAAATATTTCATCCAAAATGTTCAATAATTATTTTAAATCCGTTGTATTTATATTATTGATTACTTTTGTTTGATAAAAATATAAATATGATGGAGTTAGTTTTTGCAACAAATAATAAGAATAAAGTAAAGGAGATCATAGCTTTGTTACTACCTTCAATAGAAATTCTTACTTTATCAGAAATTGGCTGTACAGAAGAAATAGAAGAAACAGAAAATACTTTGGAAGGAAATGCTAAATTAAAAGCAAATTATATTACCAAAAAATATGGATATGACTGTTTTGCAGATGATACAGGATTAGAAGTAGACACATTGAATGGAGCTCCTGGTGTTTATTCAGCAAGATATGCAGGTGAAAATGTGACTTATGAGGATAATGTACAGAAAATGTTACGAGAAATGAAAGGGAAAACCAATAGAAAAGCACAATTCAGAACTGTTGTCGCCTTAAATTTCAAAGGAAAACAATACTTGTTTGAAGGAAATTGTAAGGGTGAAATAACAAATAATAAGCATGGAAATGACGGTTTTGGATATGACCCGATATTCAGACCTTTAGGTTTTAAACAGACATTTGCAGAAATGAGTTTAGAAGAAAAAGGTAAAATTTCTCATAGAGGGTTAGCCGTAAAAAAACTGGTTAGTTTTTTAAAGTGAAAGATAGTGAATGATAGATTGAGTGAAATATTGATATTTTGAAAACTTTTGAAAACTCAAAAATAATAAATCCTTAACTCCTAACCCGAAACTCAAAACTTTTTACCAAAACTATTTCTCTCCTCCAATCATTTTAGAAACAATACCACCTTTAGTAGTAAGCTCTGAAACAAGGATTCCTACGAAATGTACGATCAGAAAAGGAATTATATAATACAAGGTTAGCTTATGAACTTCTTCTGATAAATCATTTAAAAAGTCAGGACCAAATTCCATGTATAATCCTGTTATTAAAGTGATTCCCAGAAATATATAAAAAACCCGATAAACCCATAATTGAAACCTTTCTTTAGAAGTTTTAGGATCGTACATTTCTTTGTGTAAAAAGTTATATAAAACTCTTAATACAAAAATACCAAAAGCTACATAACCAACATAAATATGCCAGTCAAACATGGGTTTTCTTATTTGCTTGGCAATTTTAATTGCTTGCTCCTTACTTACACTAATATCAATAAGGGAGAGTTTGTCCATTAAAATTGCAGCAACATGATTCTTTTCCATCCAGTTTAACCGTAAAAAAACGGTCAATAGGATAAATAAAATTGAAAATGCTAAAGTCCAGTGTAAAATACGATCAGATAATTTGTGGGATGTTTTCATAAAATTATTTTAATATTATTAGAACAAAGTTGTTTGTCCCTCTTCATCAAGTACATCATTATCTTTTTCATGCGTATCTGAAGTGTTCTCAATTATTTCTTCATCAATCAATTCAACCTCATTTACTTCAGGAGCTTCATAGGGTAATGGATCTAATAGATTTATATCTTTTATTTTGTCGGTAGAAAATTGATTTCCAAGTGCTTTAATGCCTTTTATCGCAATGAATTCTTCAATATTTA
>JAUVCP010000291.1 GCA_030590765.1 Flavobacteriaceae bacterium
GTTGCTGAAGATATGATTCCTTTTGATGAAGTAAATGAAAAAATATGGTCATTACCTGCCGAAATTTTTATTCCTGCTGCAGCATCAAGACTGGTTACAAAAGACCAGATCACTAAAATGATCGATTCCGGATTAGAAGTAATTTCACCTGGTGCAAATGTTCCTTTTGCTGATACGGAGATATTTTTTGGATCTATTATGGAATATACAGATCAGAAAGTTAGTTTGATTCCAGATTTTATTTCCAATTGTGGAATTGCAAGAGTTTTCGCTTATTTAATGGAGTCTAGAATTGATCTTCCTATGAAAGATGATGCTATTTTTAACGATACTTCATCAACAATTAGAGTGGCTTTGATAAAAGTGAATCATCTCAATCCGTATAAAACTGATATGAGTAAGACAGCCTTTGAGATTGCATTGCAAAAATTAGTGTAAAGCCAAGCTTACATTATTCATAATAAAAAAGGATTTTTATTGGTAAAAATCCAATGATAAATTACTATATTTAGCAAATAAAATATAAAAAATGGAAACCTTAATTATTCTTGTTTTTGCTTTTGGATATCTTGCAATAACACTAGAACACAATTTAAAACTGGATAAATTAATACCAGCGCTTGGTATGATGGCAACTTTATGGGCATTAGTTTCTTTTGGAATTGATGCATTTCCAAATTGGTTTGATTCATCAGGGCATAAATTAGTTGAAGGTTTTGCAGGTTTTGCTTCTGAAGAAAAACATCATTTACTTGAAGTAACCCTATTGCATCATTTAGGGAAAACAGCTGAGATCTTGTTCTTCTTGTTGGGAGCAATGACCATTGTCGAGATCATTGATTATTTTGATGGATTTGCCACTTTTAAGGGTTATATCAAAACAAAAAGCAAGAAAAAATTATTGTGGATCTTTGCATTTTTAGCTTTTATTCTTTCTGCAATTATTGATAACCTAACAGCCACTATTGTACTGGTAACTATTCTTCAAAAAATTATTAAAGACAAAAATACTCGTTTGTACTTTGCAGGCATGATCATTATTGCTGCCAATGCCGGTGGAGCGTGGTCACCTATAGGAGATGTTACCACAACCATGTTGTGGATTGGTAAAAAAGTAACCGCAGTAAAATTAGTTGAGTTTTTAATTATTCCATCATTGATATGTATGGTGGTTCCAACCTTAATAGCTACTTTTTTAAAACCATTTAAAGGCGAAATTGAAGTAGAAGAAAATGATGAAAAATTAGCTGATAAAAATGGTACCAGGATGCTTTATATTGGACTAGGTGCTATAGTTTTTGTACCATTTTTTAAAACCATAACACATTTACCACCTTATGTGGGCATGATGCTTTCCTTATCAGTAGTTGGAGTTTTTGCTGAAATATATAGTAGATCATCTTTTACTATTTCACACCCAATTGATGAAGAAGGTGATGATTCAGAAGGTCATCACAGTCCCGTACATTTAGCCTTATCAAAAATTGAAATGCCTAGTGTGTTATTTTTCTTCGGAATTTTAATGGCAGTTGCTGCTTTGGAGTCATTAGGTTTATTATTTATTGGTGCCGAATCTTTAAAAACTGTAATTCCAGATATAGATATCGTTGTTATGTTATTGGGTGTTGCATCAGCAGTTGTTGATAATGTTCCTTTGGTAGCTGCAAGTATGGGAATGTTTAATGCACCAATGGATCATCATTTATGGCATTTTGTAGCATATTCAGCTGGTACAGGAGGTAGTATGCTTATCATTGGCTCGGCTGCAGGTGTTGTTGCAATGGGGATGGAAAAGATCGATTTTTTCTGGTATTTTAAAAATATTGCATGGTTAGCGGTAATTGGTTTTGTAGTTGGTGCAATTGCCTTTTTTGGTATGAGAATGATTTTATAAACTTTAAGTAAATTTTATGAGTTTTACAGCAATTTTACATTGCTTGAAGCGTTAATTTTACGGATTTTAATTCAATAATATGTTATTTAGTTTGCAGCAAGATCAAGGAGCAAATCCTGATATTTTAACGGAAGTGATTTCAGAAGAAAAAACCCTGTCTATTTATAATTTAATTATGCATAGTGGAACAGGAGGTATGATTATTATTGCCTTGCTTTTCGTTTTACTTTTGGTTGCATTGTATATTTATTTTGAACGATATTTAGCAATTAAGCGCGCTTCAAAAGTAGATAAGAATTATATGAACCAAATTAAGGATAAGATCCTTAGTGGAAATATTGAAGCTGCTAAAATATTAAGTCAGGCCAATAAAACTCCTGTTGCCCGATTGATTGAAAAAGGTATTTCGAGAATAGGAAAACCTTTAGAAGATATCAATACAGCTATTGAGAATTCTGGAAAACTTGAGATTTATAAACTGGAGAGAAATGTTAGTGTTTTGGCTACAATTGCTGGTGCTGCTCCCATGATAGGGTTTCTAGGAACTGTTATCGGTATGATTATTGCAATTCATGAAATTGCAAATGCAGGGGGGCAAATTGATATCAAATTATTGAGTGATGGTTTATATACTGCTATGACCACTACGGTTGCCGGACTTATCGTCGGGATCATTTCCTATATTGCTTATAATCATCTTATTGATAAAACAAATAAGGTGGTATATCAAATGGAAGCCAATTCACTGGAATTTTTAGATCTTTTAAACGAACCAGTATAAACAATTCTTTTGATTTACAATTTAAGGTTAATAATTAAGATTTTTTAAATGGAAATTAGAGGTAGAAATAAAATTAATCCAAATTTCAATATGTCGTCAATGACGGATATTGTGTTTTTACTTTTGATATTCTTTATGCTGACTTCAACTCTGGTAACAGTAAACGCATTGGATATTCTTCTGCCAAAAGCACAGGGCAAAACCGAGAACAAAAAATCAGTTGCAATAAGTATCACCAAAAATTTAGATTTTTTTATCGATAGGGAAAAGGTAAAAGAGAGTAATCTGGAACAGTTCTTATTGGAGAATTTAAAAACAGAAGAAAATCCTACCATCGTACTTCGAGCAGAAGAAGGTGTTCCTATTGAAAAAGCAGTGAAGGTTTTAGATATTGCGAACAGAAATAAGATAAAAGTAATTCTGGCAGTAAGACCAAAATAATCTGATAAGTTATTATATGTCATTTTTAGAAACCAAAGACAAACGAAAATCAGCGGCTTTAACAACGGTTATTGCTGTTCTGATCGTGTTTTTGATCTTTAATTTTGGGATGACCTACTTTGATCCGCCAAAGGAATACGGTATTGCCGTTAATTTTGGCACAAATGATTTTGGAAGCGGGAATGTGCAGCCTAAGGAAGCATTAAAACCTGCGAAACAGGAAATTGTTGAAGAGGAGCAAGTGGAAGAGCAACCTGAAGAAGTGGTGGAAGAGCAGCAGGTAGAAGAAAGTGCTCCTGTACAAAATGATGCAGCAGAAGATGTGATCACGCAAAAAAATGAAGATGCCATCGCTATCAAGAAAAAAGAAGAAGCAAAAAAGAAAAAGGAAGCTGATCGAGTTGCACAAGAAAGGGAAAGAATAGAGACGGAGAGAATTGCCGAGATTGATAGAAAAAAGGTAGAAGAGAAAAAACGAGCGAAAGAAGAAAGGAAAGCCAAAGAAGCAAAAAAAAAGAGTTTGGATGCTTTAATGGGAGGGTTTAGTAATAATGATGGCAAAGCAAGTGGAGGAGAAGGAGATGATAATCAAGCGGGTGATAAAGGTAAAGTAACCGGTGATCCGGATGCCAGTGGCTACTATGGAAATGGTGGTGGCGGTGGTGCCGGTAATTACCGTTTAGGAAACAGGAAAGCTTTGTCAAAACCAAAACCAACTTATGATTGTAATGAAGAAGGCAGGGTTTTTGTGAAAATTTCAGTCGATAAAAACGGAAATGTGATCGCTGCA
>JAUVCP010000158.1 GCA_030590765.1 Flavobacteriaceae bacterium
TGGGGAGCACATATGTTTGATATTGCCCAATGGGGTCTTGGAATGGATAAAAGCGGACCTGTTGAAATTATCCCTCCTGGTTATAAGGGACACGAATTATTAACATATAAATACAAAGATGGTGTGGTCATGACTGAAGGGCCATTTGATAAAAATAATACTAAAGGGGTTAGATTTGAAGGAAAAGATGGTTGGATTGAAGTATCAAGAGAGCATTTTAAAGCTTCACAAAAATCATTTGAGCCAAATTTCAAAAAAGATTCAGGTCCTTATGAAACAAAAATACCGCATCTAATTAATTTTATTGATGCTGTTAAAAATAGAAAAGATCCTGTTGTCCCAGTTGAAATAGGCCATAGATCCTGTACGGTTTGTACCTTAGGGAATATTGCCTATGATTTGGGAAGACCTATTAAATGGAATCCAGATACGGAGCAATTTGTTAATGATGAACAAGCTGATCTTTATATGCACAGAGAATATAGAAAAGGATATCAATTACCTGATTTATAGGGTTATATTAAAACCTTGAAGTGCATATATATATTCCTGGATTAAATAAAGGAATCTCATAGAATAATATAGTATTGTAATTCTTATTTTTATTTGTTCATTTTTTTAGTGACAAAAAAACGAACCAAAAAAGTCATGGCTTACAATAATTTAATAACCTAAATTTCATAAAACCTAAGTGCAGCAGAGTGATTTTCAAGCACAGCTCTCAACTTCTCTGTTTTACTAAGGTTTTATTTTCTTTAGAACAATAAATTCTTGAAGGCCAGCTTGTACTAAATCAAATCTTTAGTAAGTTATAAATTCTTTTAATTCGTAATCCTGATTATGTCGAATTCAATGCACTTGCAATGCGAGCATTATCTAAAGGCAGATTTAGATCACAAAAAACTTGAATAAGAGAGAGATTAAGGGGGATAAGAATTTCATTATTGATTTCTTAATTAATTCATCTTATTGGTGATCGGTGCGAAGCAAAATCCTCCTTTAGGTAAAGATTTTTTGGTTCTTTTTCATCTTTGAAAACAGAACAGATTCCCTTGAATTTAATCTGACAAAAAACCATTCAAAATTGAATGGTTTTTTTTG
Source organism: Flavobacteriaceae bacterium (assembly GCA_030590765.1). Classification (GTDB taxonomy): domain Bacteria; phylum Bacteroidota; class Bacteroidia; order Flavobacteriales; family Flavobacteriaceae; genus Lutimonas. The sequence goes on from JAUVCP010000158.1 coordinate 1,102, forward strand.
GTTTATATGGATTTCTTTAATACTCACGTAATCGAATATAACCTACTTTACCATCCTGGGTTAAAATATGTAATTCTACATATGACTTATTCTGATACTTTTTCAATAGTCTTTCCAGCTCTTCTACCGTTGAAACTTTTTGATCTTCAATAGCCAAAATTATATCACCTGATTTCACTCCGTAAGTTTCATATAAACTTTTGTTTGTCAAATTTGTGATTTTAAGTCCATAATCAATATCAAATTTATTAGCATCCTTTTTAGGAATTGGTTGAAGGTCTCCTATAAAATATTTAGAAAAATCTGAACTTCCATATTTGAATTTTCCAAATTGATTTTTTAATTTAACCGTCATTTCTTTTTCTTCATCATTTCTTAAAACACTTACTGCCACAATATCTCCCGGACGTTTAGAACCCAAAAAACCTTGAAGATCAGAGAATTTAGATATTTTAACCTGATCCATTTTTACAATAATATCATTTGCTAACAAACCGGCTTCTTTGGCTGCACCATTATCAATTACCCGTGTTATAATTATTCCTTCAGTACTCGCTACTCCAAAATCTTTAGATGTTTTGCTATTCAACTCTTCATAATTTATCCCAAGATAAGCTCTTTGCACATTGCCAAATTCCAATATATCTTCCATAACTTTTTTAGCAATATTGGAAGGAACGGCAAATGAATAGCCAATATAAGATCCTGTTTGTGAGGATATTGCAGTATTAATACCAATCAATTCTCCTCTAACATTCACCAAGGCACCACCACTATTACCAGGATTAACAACTGCATCTGTTTGAATAAAAGATTCAATCTTATTTAAATTATTTGAAATATGAATATCTCTGGCTTTTGCACTCACAATTCCGGCAGTAACCGTAGATGTTAAATTAAAGGGATTACCTACAGCCAAAACCCACTCTCCTACTCTAAGGTTATCAGAATCTCCTATTTGTAAATATGGTAGATCATTTTTATTGATCTTTAGCAATGCAATATCAGTACTTTCATCAACACCAACAACCTCTGCTTTATATGACTCTTTATTGTTAAGTGTGATTTCCAATTTCTTTGCTCCTTTGATCACATGATTATTTGTTATGATATAACCATCTGGTGAAATGATTACTCCTGATCCTGTTCCTACAATCTTTTGCCCTCCCCCTGAGGATTGCCCATAAAAAAATTCATATAATGGATTTGAACTTGACGGAGCAATAGATACATTTTTAACGTGTACTACAGCATTAACCGTTTTTTCAGAGATTTCAGTAAAATCAGTCTTTTCTGCCGGCATTGCTGCTAAGATATTATTTGATGTCTGAAACACCTGTAAACTATCATTAGAATTTTCAACACTATTTATTTGTGGTTTCTCAAAAAACAGTAAATATGTTGATAATGTTAATGCTCCTCCTAAGGCTGACACTAAAATTAAACTTAGAACTTTCTTCATAATCTTTTTTATTTTTTATTATCGAATTCAAAATTATAAAGAATATTTTCAATAAAACAGTACTTTAACTATACTTTAACAACTAACAGTTCAGCTAATATTACCTACATTTGTAATTCATAAATTAAATTATTACTTGATATATTTAGGTAATGATTTAAACTATAAGAGAATAAGAATGAAAATACCATTTTACAAATACCATGGTACCGGTAATGATTTCATTATTATTGATAACAGAAAAAAGATCTTTCCCAAAGAAGATCAAAAATGGATAGAAAAAATTTGCACACGAAAGTTTGGAATTGGGGCTGATGGATTAATGCTTGTCGAAAATTCTAATATTAGTGATTTTAAAATGATCTATTTTAATTCTGATGGTAAAATAGGCTCCATGTGTGGAAATGGTGGCAGATGTATAGTTGCCTTTGCACAATATTTAGGAATTATTAAAACCAAAACTACTTTCGAAGCCATAGGAGAAATGTATGAAGCTAAAATTGAAAATAGTTTGGTTAGTTTAAAAATGAATGATGTAAACAAGATCCTTTCCAATCCTGATCATTATTTTTTAGATACCGGTTCTCCACACCATATTGCCTTTGAAGATTATGTAGATGGTATTGATGTTTATCAGCTAGGAAAAAAAATAAGATATGGCAGTCCGTATTTTGAAAATGGAACCAATGTGAATTTTGTAGAACAGATCGATAACAACACCTTTAAAGTAAGAACCTATGAGCGTGGAGTTGAAAATGAGACCCTAAGTTGCGGAACAGGTGTTACTGCTGTTGCAATTGCCAGCCATTTATCAAATAGATCTAAAAGCAACAAAATAAAACTACAAACTTTAGGTGGTGATCTGCAGGTTAGTTTTACTGTGGAAAACAATATGTATAAAAACATTATTTTAAAAGGCCCCGCAACTTTTGTTTATAAAGGAGATATTTAGATGCAAGGATTACAAAATAATATAATTAAATTAAGAGCTTTAGAATCAGAAGATTTAGACTTTCTGTTTAAAGTAGAAAATAACCTTTCCTTTTGGGAAGTAAGCAGTACCCAAACTCCTTTTTCGAAATATACGCTAAGTAAATACTTAGAAAATTCTCATCAGGATATTTATGAGGCAAAACAATTACGATTGGTTATCGTTAGTAGTATAGATGATAAAATAATCGGTTTTATTGACCTGTTTGATTTTAACCCTCAGCACCATCGGGCTGGTATTGGAATATTGATCTTAGAAAAGTATCAAAATAAAGGGTTTGCAAAAGAAACGCTAAAACTATTTGTTGATTATGCATTTAAACAGTTAAACCTATATCAGATCTATGCTAATATTGGAACTGACAACAATTATAGCATACAATTATTTGAAAAATTATCATTTCTAAAGATAGGAATAAAAAAAGACTGGATCTTAAGTAATGGAGAATTTAAAGATGTAGTACTTTATCAACTGATCAATATCAACTATAAATAATGCTGCTTTAAATTATACAAATGAAAAATAAAATTATCATAATAATTCTTGCAATTCTTTTGATTGGAGGTGCTTTTGCATATCATTTTTACAATAAGATCTTTAAGAAGAATGTAACAGAAGTCGCATTTATTTATATACCAACTGATGCGGATTTTAATAAAGTATCTAAATTGATCAATCCTTATTTAATAGATCCAAACAGTTTTATTTGGGTTGCCAGGAAGAAGAATTATCCGAACAAAGTAAGATCGGGTAAATTCAAAATTGACAAAGGAATGAATAATAATGAGCTGATTGATCATTTAAGGGGAGGTAAACCTGAAACTGTAAAATTAATCTTTAACAATCAGGATCGTATTGAAAATTTTGCAGGCAGAATTGCAGAACAGATAGAAGCAGATTCTATTTCTCTGTTGAATGCAATAAAGGATATTGATTTCTTAGAAAAAAACAATTTTGATGCAAATACAGCCATTGCCATGTATATTCCAAATTCTTATGAATTTTACTGGAACACTTCTGCAACTCAGTTTAGAGATAAAATGGTCAAAGAGTATAAAAAATTCTGGAATAACAGTCGAATTGAAAAAGCTAAAAAACAAAACCTTACTCCTCTTCAAGTTACTACCCTAGCATCTATTGTACAAAAAGAAACGGCTTCTATTCCAGAAAGACCTAAAGTAGCTGGCTTATATTTAAATCGATTGAAAGACTTCTGGCCTTTACAGGCAGACCCCACAATTATTTATGCCATCAAGCAAAAATACGGACAAGACAAAGTGATAAAAAGAGTTTTGAACAAAGATCTAACCATTGATTCACCATATAATACTTATGCAAATTTCGGTTTACCTCCAGGTCCGATTGGTATGCCTGATCTATCTGCCATAGAGGCTGTTTTAAATCCTGCAGAGCATAAATATTATTATATGTGCGCCAGTGTAGATAATATTGGACAACATGAATTTGCAAAAACCTTATCCCAGCACAATGTAAATGCAAGAAAATATCAAAACTGGATGAATAAACAAGGAGTTAACCGATAATATGAGATCAAGCAAATTAGCTGTAGCCATACTTGTGATCATTTCTTTATTTTTACTTTCAGGTCACCATGCTCATGCTCAGCAAAAGACTCCCTTCTTTCAAAAATCAGATACGCTCAACAAAAAAAGAAGGAATGCGGTTTATATAACAGCAGGTTCGGGAGCAGCAATTGCCATTGCCGGATTAAATCAATTATGGTATGCAGATTATCCACGTTCAAGTTTTCACTCTTTAAATGACAATACTTCATGGATGCAAATAGATAAATTCGGACATGCCATGAGTACTTATTTTATTGGGAAAGTAGGTATGGATGCTTTGGCCTGGGCAGGAGAATCTAAAAAAAATCAATTACTTTATGGTGCTACTATGGGTTGGGCATTTGTTACTACTATTGAAATATTCGATGGTTTTTCACAAGAATGGGGCTTTTCTACAGGTGACGTGATTGCAAATACATTGGGAGCCGGTTTACTGATCGGACAGGAATTGTTATGGAATGAACAAAGAATTCAATACAAATTTTCATTTAGTCCAAGTAAATATCCGGAAATGATTCCCGGGAAATTGGGAGATAACATAATTCAGCAGATTGTTAAAGATTACAATGGTCAAACCTATTGGTTTTCGATAAATTTATGGTCGTTCTTTAAAGAAAGTGAAATTCCAAAATGGCTAAACGTTGCTATAGGATATGGCGCTAATGGTTTACCAGAAAATAGTTATGATTTTGGAGTTCATCCGCCTCAACCAATTAAATCATATCGTCAATTTTATACTAGTATTGATGTGGATCTG
>JAUVCP010000032.1 GCA_030590765.1 Flavobacteriaceae bacterium
ATTTAAACCCTTCAATTTTATTTAAAGTTTAAAATATGAATATAATCATTTCAAACACAAAAAAAGAACTTGGTAAAGTTGCAGCTCAAAAAGGAGCAGAATTGATTCAGACATCTATTCTTAAAAATGGAAAAGCAAATATAATTATTGCTACTGGTGCATCACAGTTTGAAATGTTGAAAGAACTAGTTAAAAAAAATATTAACTGGTCAAAAGTTACTTGCTTTCATTTAGATGAATATATTGGCATGCCAATAACTCATCCTGCATCTTTTAGAAAATATTTAAAAGAACGTTTTGTGGATCTTGTTAATGTAAATGAGTTTCTTTATATCAATACAGAAGAAAATCCCGATAAAGAGTGTAAACGACTTAAAGAAATTATCGGGCAATTGTCTATTGATGTTGCCTTTGTAGGAATTGGAGAAAACGGGCATTTAGCCTTTAATGATCCACCCGCTGATTTTGAGACTGAAGAACCATATATTGTAGTGAATCTCGATAAAGATTGTAGAATGCAACAGATGGGTGAAGGGTGGTTCAATACTTTTGAAGATGTTCCAAAACAAGCTATTAGTATGTCTATTAATCAAATTTTAAAATCAAAAAGTATTATTTGTTCTGTACCTGACAAGCGAAAGTCAAAAGCTGTTAAAGGGGCAGTACAGGGAGAAGTTACACCCATGGTTCCTTCTTCAGTTTTACAAAATCATAAGGCAACATGGCTTTACCTTGACAAAGAAGCAGCATCATTACTTTAAAAAATTAAAAATGGCAGAATCTAAAAGGATGAATAGAAGAACATTTATCGGTAACAGTTCTAAATTTATAGCTGCAACTGCGATTTTACCCATGGGACTGTCTCATCCCGTTTTTGCAAAATCCCCAAAAACAAAATTAAAAATAGCAATGGTTGGAACCGGTATACGTGGTACAAGTACTTGGGGTAAAGAATTGGTGGAGTATTATGGTGACTTTGTAGAAATGGTAGGGTTATGCGATAGCAATTATAAACGTTTGGAGGTTGCTAAAAAAAGAATTGGGACTTCTGCCAAGACTTATGAAGCAAAAGATTTTGATTTAATGATCAAAGAAACTAGACCAGACTCAGTTATAGTTACTACTACTGATAGTGCACATGAAAAATATATTGTAAGAGCTATGGAGTTGGGTTGTAATGTTATTTCAGAAAAACCTATAGCTACAGAAGTCGATCATTGTCAACGGATTTTAGATACCGAAGTAAGAACGGGTCAAAAAGTAGATGTTACCTTTAATGTTCGATATATGATGGAATCTGATGCGATCAAAAAAATTATTTTATCAGGAGATCTGGGTAAAATTATTTCTATTGATTTTCAGGAATATTTAGATGTCAATCATGGGGCATCCTATTATAGAAGATGGCACGGTAAAATTAAAAATTCGGGATCTTTATTAGTTCATAAAGCATCACATCACTTTGATATGGTTAACTGGTTGCTGGATGCAGAACCACTAGAAGTAAAAGCAACAGGACGTTTGGCTTATTATGGGAATAATAATTCATTTAGGGGCAGAAATTGTCGAACCTGTACTTTTCAGAATAAATGTAAATTTTATTGGGATATGACAAAAAGTAAAAATTCTATGGAATTATACGGTAAATGTGAAGATGTAGATGGTTACTTTCGTGATGGTTGTGTCTGGGATAACGAGATTGATTCGTATGATACTTCTGTAGTAGAAGTTTTATATAATAATGGTACAATTCTAAATTACTCAATGAATGCATTTATGCCTTATGAAGGGCAACGTATTTCTTTAACTGGGGAAAAAGGCAGATTAGATGTGAGAATTTTTGCACGTCAACCTTGGAAAACAGATCATAGTATTGAGTTACGTTTATCAAAGAATTTTGGTGATTCAATAACATGGGGTATTACTCCACCTAAAGGAGGTCATGGTGGAGCAGATGATAAGATGAAGGATATGCTTCTCAAACCAAATCAACCTGATCCTTTAAACAAACGAGCTGGTAGCCGAGCAGGTATTTTATCAAGTTTAATAGGTATTGCTGCACGTCAATCAATAGAAACAGGAGAAAAAATTGAAGTTTTAAAATTGATTCGCTTTCCAAAAAAATAAATAATAATTATGATATCAATACAGTATTCCAGATTCACCTTATTAAGTATATTATTGTTTTTGAGTATTTTACAAATGCAATCTCAAATGACTGATATCACACAAGGAAAATTATTACGCGGTGAAAAATGGCAAAAATTTGATGTAAAAAATGCTACTGCAGATTTTTATGTCTCCACAGATGGAAATGACAGTTGGTCTGGAACACTGGCTAACCAAAATGCCAATAAAACTGATGGACCTTTTGCGACAATAGAAAGAGCTCAGAAAGCCGTTCGAGAATTAAAAGTAGATATTTACAAGCCAAAAAAAGATCCGGTTGAAACGCGATGGATCGGATCTCCTCATAAATTAGGAAAGGGAAAAGATATTGTTGTTTTAATTCGTGATGGTTATTATTCGTTTGAAAATTCCCTTGTTTTTAAACCTGAAGATGGTGGTGAGCGTGTAGAAACCAACTTACCAACAGGAGCTTTTGAGTACCATAAACTACGCGATCATTATGTGACTTATGCCGCTTATCCAGATGAAAAACCAATAATTTCAGGCGGGAAACAAATTACAAACTGGAAACAGAATGGCAAGATATGGACGACCAAAATAAATGATCATACAGTAAAAATGTTACTCACAAATGGCAAGCTTCAAACTTTGGCACGCACCCCAAACACAGGCTATTTTACACCTCCATCAGTTTCAAAAACTACTGGCGAATTACCTTTCAGGAAAGGTGATATAAAAAAATGGGATGACATGGAAGACAATCGTGTATTCATGCTTTTGCGTTGGCACAGCGGAATTAATTCTTTTGCAAAAATTGATGAAAAAAATAAGATTGCCTATTTCAAGAATCCCGAAAATGGAGTTGTAATTGTTCCTCCTCGCTATTACGTAGAAAATATAAAAGCCTTGTTAGATGCCCCAGGAGAATGGTTTTTTGATAAAAAAAACAAAGAATTGAGTTATCTTCCTGAAGATGAAAATATCGACCCAAATAACTTAAACATCTTCTCTTCTCAATTAGATCAATTGATTTCTATTAGAGGAGAAAAAAATAAACCTGTTAGAAACTTAAGATTATACGGACTTACTTTTGAAGGCACGCTGCCTGGAAATAATGCAATTACTATTGAATATGCTCATGCTTTCGAATTAGTGAATTCTGAAATACGTTCCTGCGAGGGAGCCGGAATTCGTTTGAATAAAGGATGCTACCAAACTCGAATTATTGAAAATCGTTTTGAAAAAATAGAAAACCGGGTAATTATTGTTGAAGGCGAAGAAAATCCTAAAGGTGCTGAAGATATTCTTCGTGAAACTACTATTTCGTACAATCAAATTTACGATTGTGGAGGTGTAAATATTTATGCTGTAAATTCTCTTTATACAACCATTTCACACAACTACATTACAAAAACCAGAGGTCGTTATGCTATTGATGTTGGTCGCTGGAGAAATCTGGAGGAAGCAATTGACGGAAATTATTTAGTAGAATACAATCACCTGGATGACGTTCAAAAAGATGCTGATGATTCGGGTGCAATCAAAACTACCGGGTTAACCTTCAATTCTGTGGTTCGCCGAAATTTGATCCATGATGTAAATGCCGGATTTTTCAATGATAATGTTGCATTTTGGTTTGATAATATGTCTTCTCAATGGGTATCTGAAGAGAATATTTACTATAATCTTGCACAGGGTGAAATGAAATTATGTGCTGCAAATTTGGTAGATAATATCTATCGAAATAACTTCAAAATAGATGCTCCAAAAAATAAACCGGAAAAGATCATTGACGGAGAACCTGAAATTAAATACAGTAATTTAATGGTCTCTATTCCACAAAAAACACCTTCCGGAGCTGCTACAACAGGAAGCATTATTAATATAAGTGCCGAATTAAATAATGTGGGATCTACGGGAATTATTTCTATTGATCTTTATCTGGATGGAAAGATCTATAAAAAGAAATTGTTCCCAATTATTCATAACAACTCAAGCACAATAAAATTCGATCTTCGTATCTACGAACCAGGTAAACATGAAGTGGCAATTGGTGAAACCGCATATAAATCTTTTAATGTAGAAGGTGATAAACCTGCATTTGTTTTTGAAGATCTGAATCTTTCTCAAAACAGAATTCCTTCAGGAGAAAAAGTTACAATCATTGCAACCGCTAAAAACCTGCAAAACTCAGCCCAAAAAACGCATGTACAACTTTTTGTTGATAATAAAATTATTGCTGAAAATAGAATTATAGTAGAGGCAAATGAAACAAAAATGGTTGAATTTCAATTTAAGTCAAAAGCAGGTGAACATGTTGTTCGAATTGGAAATAGCGCAGAAACAAACCTTTCTGTGTATGATCAAAAGGAGTTGACTATTTCAAAAAAATCTGTAAAAACTTACACTTCACCAACAGCAGAACCATCTGAAATAAAGATTGATACAAAAAATAAAATTTATAAAATTAAAGCAAGTGGTTCCGATTTTTTCCATGCTGAAGATTCATACGCATCCATTTTTGTGAAAAAGGTAAAAGGTGATTTTGTGGCAATAGTAAAAATTACTGCTTTTGGTAACCGTACACACGAATGGTTTCGTTCAGGACTGTTCGTTCGAAACAATATCACAAAAAGTTTTGATACAGAACCAGGAAGTAAAGGCTCTGTTTTAATGTTTGGATCTACAGGCCGTGCTGGAATTAATTACGATGAATTTGGAGATGGTTGCATGCACAAAGCTAGTAGTGAGAATATCCCTGAAAATGTAACTGTTCCAATATGGTTAAAACTGGTTCGTCATGGAAATAGTTTTACAGGATATGTAAGTTATGACGGCACAAATTGGAAAGTTGAACGAAAAACAAATGATATTCCCGGATTAAACTCTGCGGTTGATATTGGTATGGCTGCTGGATCTCCAGATAAAAAACAGTATTGGGTAGAGTTCCAAGATTTTAAAATTGTAGTAGAAAAATAGAAAGTTGTTATTTGATAATTAGAATAAATGATTTAACAAATAACTATGGACTTAAATGTAAAAACAAAGTATTATGTTTAAAAAACTAACACTGAGTTTAAGTATTTTATTGATAATTTCTAGTTGTAATATAAATACGGAAAACAAAAAAAAGGCTGGAGAGTCAAATATTAATTCTCTTGAAGAATTGATATCTTTATTTAAAGATCCGCCAAATCAATATCGATCTGTACCTTTATGGGTGTGGAATGATGATGTAACCAAAGCGCAAATAGATGAGCAACTAAACGATTTCAAAACAAATGACATAGGTGGTTTGTTTATTCATCCAAGACCAGGATTAATTACATCTTATTTGTCGGAAGATTGGTTTTCGCTTAGTAGATACGCTGTAAAAAAAGGTAAAGAATTAGGCTTAGATATTTGGCTTTATGATGAAAACTCTTACCCAAGTGGATTTGCCGGTGGTCATGTTCCTGCAGAAATGCCAGAATCGTATAATGAGGGTGCTGGATTAAAACTTGAAAAAGTTAATAAATTACCCAAGAATGTGAATACTTTTTATCTGGTACTAAAACAGGAGGATTCCAAATTTATAGATGTTACTGATAAATTGGACAAAGAAAAAAATAGAGAAGGTGACTATTATCTGTATGAAAAGAAATATTATGAAAAACTGGGATGGCATGGTGGCTTTTCATATGTGGATCTGCTGCATGATGGTGTAACGGAGAAATTTATAGAATTGACCATGACCGGTTATGAAAAGGCCTTTGGAAATGAATTTGGAAAAACTGTTCCCGGAATTTTTACCGATGAACCTAATGTAGTTTCACCAGGCGGACTTAGATGGACACCTTCACTTTTTAAGGAATTTAAGAAACGCTGGGGTTATGACCTGAAGGTAAACCTCCCGTCATTAGATTACGAAATAGGAGACTGGAAAAGAATCAGACATAATTATTACGCTACTTTATTGGAATTATTTATTGAAAGATGGAGTAAACCCTGGTACAATTATACCGAAAAGAACAATTTAGACTGGACAGGTCATTATTGGGAACACGGGTGGCCAAATCCCACCCATGGTGCAGATAATATGGCGATGTATGCCTGGCATCAAATGCCGGCTGTTGATATTTTGATGAATGAATACAGTGAATATGTAAATGCACAATTCGGTAATGTAAGATCTATTAAAGAATTGAGTAGTGTTGCCAATCAGATGGGGAAAACCAGAACTTTAAGTGAAACTTATGGAGCTGCTGGCTGGGACTTACGATTTGAGGATATGAAAAGAATTGGTGATTGGCAATATGTATTGGGAGTAAATTTTCTTAATCAACATTTATCATTTATGACCATTGAAGGTGCTCGAAAAAGGGACCATCCTCAATCTTTTTCTTATCATGAACCCTGGTGGAAAAATTATAAAGTACAGACAGATTATTTTGCCCGATTATCTTTAGCACTTTCTGCTGGAAAGCAGATAAATAATATTTTGGTATTAGAACCTACTTCAACAGCATGGATGTATTTTTCTGGCTTAACTACTAACAACAAATTCTCAGCAATAGGTCCCGTATTTCAGAATTTTGTTACAAATCTTGAACAGAATCAAATTGAGTTTGATCTTGCATCTGAAAATATAGTGAAGAATATTGGTAGTATTAAAGATCAAAATTTTGTTGTAGGTGAAAGATCTTATGCTATGGTTGTCATACCTCCAACATTAGAAAATCTGGATAAATCTACTTTTGAATTGATCAAAGCTTATTTAAAAAATGGAGGAAAGGTGATTTCCTTCAACGAGATTCCTAGATATATAGATGGAATAGAAAATAAAGAGTTAAAAGCAATTGTAGAAAAGTACTCTAAACAATGGATCAAAGGTAATGTTATATCTGATCTGAAGATTTCTAAAAATATTCAGTTTCAACAATCTGAAAATATAGGAGGAAAATTATTCCATCATCGTCGTAATTTTAAAGACGGGCAAATCTTGTTCATAGTAAATACAAGTATTGATAGCTGGTCGAAAGGTGCTTTTACAATTGAGGGTAAATCTGTAAAAGAATTAAATTTAGCAAATGGCGATATAAGTCCATATTCAAGTAATACAACAGGAAATTCATTGAAAATTGACTTTGATCTACCTCCTTCTGGGAGTTTATTGCTTTTGATTGGTGATAGTCTGTCAACAGAAAAGGATAAATATATAGCTCCCGAAAAACCAAAAATCATGAAGCCAACCAATGGGCTAGAGGTTGAAATGAACGATGTCAATGTTTTAACACTTGACTACTGTGATCTTAATCTTGATGGAAAAGTTGAAAAAGACATATACTTTTTTAATGCTTCAAATAAAATATTTAAACATTACGGATTTGATGGCAATCCATGGGGTGAGTCAGTACAGTATAAAACATCTATCGTTGATAGAAATAATTTTTTAGATAAACTCGGATTTGAGGTAAGTTATCCATTTACAGTTGACCATAATTTAGAAGTTAAAAAACTTCAGGTTGTAATTGAGCATCCTGAACTCTGGCAGTTATTGATCAATGGTAAAAAAGTATCTCCAGAGCCTTCAAAATTTTGGCTTGATCGAAAGTTTGGGGTTTATAGTATTGGTCAACACGTTGTTAAGGGTAATAATCAAATTACACTTGTTGCACCCGTAATGACAGTTTATTCTGAAGTAGAATCTATTTATATTCTGGGTGATTTCAGTCTGGAACCTCAAAAGAAAGGATGGAAACTTATCTCTCCAAAACCTCTTCAATTAGGAAGCTGGAAGGGTCAGGGTTATCCGTTTTATTCTGATAAAGTGACTTATTCCAAGACTTATACAATTGCTTCTAAAAGTGAAAGAAATCATTATGTCATAAAACTGTTAGACTGGAATGGAAGTGTTGCTGAGGTGAAAGTAAATAATAAATTTGTTGGTGTAATTTTCTCACCACCTTATGAACTGGATATAAAAGATTATCTCAAAGAAGGAAATAATGATATATCTGTAATTGTTTCAGGAACATTAAAAAATCTTTTAGGTCCTCACCATTTTGGATCAGGTCGTGGTTCAGTGCGTCCGGCATCTTTTGCCAATGCTAATAGCCATATTCCTTCAGGAAAACAATATGACTTTATTGATTATGGCTTATTTCAGGATTTCATGTTGATTGAGTCTGTTGGATCATCTCAAAAAGTGTATTGGAAAGCAGAACGTGTTATTAAACCCGTTTTTATCACAAAAGATTCAATAAGTAGAGGGAAACCTATTTCAATTTCTATTGCCACAAAAACGATGGGTGCAGAAATAAGATATACATTGGATGGCAGTGAACCTAACCGATCATCTCTTCTTTATTCTCAACCCATATTATTGAAAAAAAGTGCAATTGTAACCGTACGATCCTTTAAGGATAGATTTATTTCCAGTCCGGTATCCCAACATAAATACTTTGTCATTAAAAAAAGGGAAGAGGATACTGGAAATTATAATTATAAAAAAGGAATGAAATATGCTTACTACGAAGGAGTATGGAGTAAAGTACCGGATTTTACTTTTTTAGAAATCATTGGAAAAGGTCAAATAGATGATTTTAATTTAGATCATCTGGAAAGAAGATTCGCTAATTTTTCGATAAATTTTAATGGATATATAAAAATTGATGAGGAAGGAATTTATACTTTTTATGTAAATTCAAATGATGGCAGTAATTTGTATATCAATGATATATTGATTGTGGAAAATGATGGCGTTCACGGAAGTACAGAAAGAATGGGTAAAATAAAACTTAGTCAGGGATTGCACCCTTTTCAATTACATTATTTTGATGGTGGAGGAAGTCAATCTTTGAATGTACAATATAAAGGACCGGGAGTTTCAAGACAAAAAATACCGATTGAACAATTATTTTATAGAAGTAAATAAAAAAGTTCTGAATAAACAATTGGAGAATATTATAGGTTGATCTAAATTCATTTTTTAGTCAAATGAATAGAATAAACTATGACTATTCTATTCATATATAAGGTAATATATCTTTACTATTTAGGGTTATTTAATAAGTTCTTTTGAAAAAATCATTGTATTTTTATGAAATTAGAATGTTTAAACTTTATTTAAATAGTTTATGTAAATATGGTCAGATCACTATTAATTTCACTTTTTTTTATTACGATAAGTGTAACCGCTCAACAGGTAGATATAAAAAGTTCATTTATTGAAGGAGCATATAAATTTCCTAACAGGATTGCTCCTTTAGATTACGAAGATGAGCTGATCTACAGAACGGATGCTAGTAAGTATATTCCGGTAAAAGATGAAAGTTTTATAGAACATATAAGAGTAAATCTCACAATTGAAGAAGAAAAAAGGATTATAAAAAGGAATACGACGGAGACAGGGAGTTAAATGAGGTTCAATAAGATTGAATTTATATTTTAAAGAAATTTTATAAAAAACAATTGGTGTGGAAACAAAAATAACAGATAATAATACAGAAATCCTTTTAGAGGAAAAGAAGAATAACCGCCTTCTTTCACTTGACTTTTTCAGAGGTCTGACCATGTTCCTATTAATTGCAGAATTCTCACATCTGTTTATTTATCTAACAGCTCCCGAACTGAATGGGACATTTATTTATTCTATTGGAAAGCAATTTCATCATATGAGTTGGGAAGGGATGCACTTCTGGGATCTGATCCAGCCATTTTTCATGTTTATCGTTGGTGTAGCCATGCCTTTATCTTTTGCTAACAGGATGAAAAAGGGGACTACTTATAATGAGCTGTTGAAACATGCTGTTAAAAGATCTTTGTTGTTGTTATTCCTAGGGTGGGCTCTCTATTGTATCGATCCCGGAAAGATTGTCTTTAGATTTCAGAATGTTCTGGCACAGCTTTCGGTAACTTATATGTTGGCATTTTTGGTAATGAGAAAAAAAACTGCTGTTCAGATCGCCTTTTCAGTGCTGTTAATTTTGATTAGTGAAGCAGCTTACCGATTTTTCCCTGTTGAAGGCTTTAATCATGCTTTTATAAACGGTGAAAATTTTGGTTCATGGTTAAATATACAAATCTCAGGAGCAGAAAATAATAGTAGCTGGGCAATATTTAATGCAATTCCCACAACAGCCCATACCATCTGGGGTGTACTTGCCGGTCAATTATTAATGAGTAAAAAAACCGATAAAAGGAAAATTCAAATTCTGGTCATTGCCGGTGTGATTGGTCTTGTAATTGGTTTTGGATTGAGTGGAATTACTCCTATTATCAAACGGATTGCTACAAGTACCTTTGTTTTTGCCAGTGGAGGTTGGACTTTCCTGGCACTTGCACTATGTTACTGGATTATTGATATCAAAAAGTATCAAAAAGGAGTCTGGATTTTTGCTGTTGTTGGATTGAATCCATTGTTTATCTATTTATTTGCTCATGTAGGAGGAGCAGATCTTATACAAAAGATCGTTCTTCCATTTTCCAATGCCTTATTTGGATGGACAGGAGAGTTAGTCACTCCTATTATTTTGAGTATGATCGTTCTGTTTTTCTTATGGTATATCACATATTGGATGTTTAAAAAGAAAATTTTTGTTCGAATATAAAACAACAATTAGTAATTTATGAAAACAAATATCAAATTTAAAAAAGCAATCCTGATATTTTTAGGCTTTATTGTTTTCTCTTCTTGTCAGAATTCAAAAAACAACAACTTTATACAGTATGTTGATCCCATGATTGGAACAGGAGGTCATGGACATACTTTTCCGGGAGCCATGGTTCCTTTCGGAATGGTACAGATTAGTCCGGATACTCGTTGGGAAAACTGGGATGGTTCCTCGGGTTATCACTATTCAGACAAAACGATTATGGGATTTAGTCAAACCCACCTTAGTGGAACAGGTGCTCCTGAGTTTTGTGATATTTT
>JAUVCP010000151.1 GCA_030590765.1 Flavobacteriaceae bacterium
TAATGAAAGTTTAAAAGACAATAATAAAATTCTGGATTTAGTATCATTTGATGATTCCAGATCATTTGCAGGAATTGAGAATTTAATAGAGATTTTGATTGCCTTGAGTCAGCATAGAAAGTTATTATTTAGTCATTATAATTTCCACAAGGAAAGGTCTAAAAAGTATGAAATTATTCCTCTTAAATTGAAAGAATATGAAAACCGATGGTATATTTTGGGAAAACCAGATCAAATAAATGAAATTTGGTCTTTTGGAATTGATCGTATTGATGACCTTCAGATAGGTAATCTTCATCTGGAAGATTTAAAACAGTATAATGAATTGCTGCAAAAATATGATGACATAATAGGTGTAAGCTTCGAAACAGGAGATTTCAAAGAAAAAATAAAAATTGAATTGATTATTGAAGGTATTCATGTGAAGTATCTAAGAAGCTTACCATTACACCATTCTCAGGAAATCGATCCAATTAATGAAAAAGGAAAACATAAAGTGACTTACTTTTTAATCCCTAATTATGAATTTAAAACTCAAATATTAAAAATGGGGGATTATGCAGAAGTTATTTCGCCGATTGAATTGAGAAATGATATTGAAAAAAGACTTGAGGATGCATTGAGGAATTATAAGTAATTCTATAATTGATTTGTATAGAAGTTTTTATTAAATAAAATTTATTTTCCCACTTGGATCCATGCTAAAAGGATACATACCAACTGGTTTCTCTGTTCTTTCTTTCCAGTATTCAGAAACTAGAGCTTCTACAATTGGACTACTAATTTTCTCATTAAAATCTTTTCTAGCCCAACTAATTATATTTTCTTCATCAACAGAATTACTATTTCTAAAATAATCAATAAAACTCTCTGATATATTTAATAAAACAATTTGGGTTTTATCTTCCAGTCTATAAACATCCAATATCTTAAAGAAAGAATCGCTTTGTAGTAAAATGAATCCAAATTTAGATAATTCAGGATCAATTAGGGATAAGTCCTTTCCATTATTTGAAGCGATTAAAAAGCGTAGATTTCCTGTTAATCCACCAGTTTTATATGACATGTCACAAAAGCCTAGCTCATTAATGATCAAGCCAGATTTATATTTTAAAATCAGTTCTTCTTTTAAAGAAGTGTCACGATAGAAAAAAGCTAAATCTTCAAAGGTTTCTTTATGTATGATATCTGAATCCAAATTTATTGATTTAAAAGTGCTTAAATATTTATTTTTCATTTCCCATAAATCTATTTAATTGAATAGTTTTCAGGCAACCTACCATCAATTTCCCGTTGGTGATAAGTGTCTTTATAAACACAACGATTGATAATATTTTCCATGTGCCAATAGGTATATCCATTGAAATCATAATAGATCTGTTTTGTATTATAAAAATTACTTTCATAGCCTTGTGTATCGATATGTGCAGCTAATTTTATATACTTTTTATTATCCACTTTCTCCTGAACAATATATTCGTGAGGCCAGGTTTTTGCATAGGTTTTTGCGAAAGTCCATTTTTGTTCTTCGATAAATTTCTTTAAATCATTGGAGAGGTTCAAAGTAATCTTATTAAGGTATTTTTTATATTCCTCTATTTTTTCTTTCAATCGATTTGCTAAATATTCATTACCATTGTAAAGTTCTTTAAGAATAAGCTTGGCTTGATCCAAATATTTACTTCTTTTCTCTTTATTCCAATTTGGTGGTGGGGATTGTAGATTTGTAATTCTATCAGCTAGTTTGACTGCCCAAACTTCGAGTTGAAGTTCTTTGATCCGGTTAAGGCTGTCTTGCATTTGTTGCTCTTTTGGCAGATCTTTGTTTATTGTGAGAGCTGCAACTGCCTTTGCAACATCTGACCCGAATATAGATTCTAATTCTTTAATTGTTGTATCTGTATCTTCTAAAATATCATGAAGTAAGGCAATTTGGAGTGCAAAACCTTTATCAAAATTATTGGAATTATAGGAAGCAATTAATATTTCCATGGCTACATTAGAAAGGTGCAATAGGTAATTTGACTTAGATCCAGGAATCAATTGATCTTTATGTTTTTCACCTGCAAACTTTATGGCTTTTTGATAGAGGGTTTGGGTGTTCATTTTAGTTGTTTTTACATATTTCATTCACATATTCTTCAGCATAGTTACG
The DNA here is from genome assembly GCA_030590765.1 of Flavobacteriaceae bacterium. GTDB lineage: Bacteria > Bacteroidota > Bacteroidia > Flavobacteriales > Flavobacteriaceae > Lutimonas. Next base: position 2,156 of record JAUVCP010000151.1, read on the forward strand.
AGGAGAGAATCTATTGCCATTTTTAGGCTCATTGGGGAAAACAACAGGTTCTTCACCATACATTGCAAAACTTGCATTAAATCATCTGCTGTTATTCCCTGTTTACATTCACATTTGAAAAACTCCTCAACAATCTTTTTTGCCTCAATTACAGCATCTTCATAAGTTTCATAACTACCATGATCATAAGATGAAGCTTCATCCCAATGGTGGTTGTTATCAAATATTCTTAGATTAAATTTCATAAATGAGTTTTAAATTATTTCATTCTCAGGGATTAATATTTTAGTTAATTTTTCAATCAATTCAATCCTAGTGTCCTCAAACATGGTTGCTAAATCAAAATTTGGATTGAATTTATTCCCTAATAAATCCTTGTTCAAAATCGGTAATTGATATGAATTAATTTGAATTTCTTTATTATCAGCAAGGGCATCCTGAATAACAATCTTACTGACTTCTTCCTGATAGTTACTAATTGTATTAGGATAAAAGAGAATAATTTCATCTATTTTAAATCTTACTGCATATGCCAACATTTGATATAGATCCGATTGTGATATTCCTTTTTTTGGATCTTTATCATCTGAGTAGACTATTTTATATTTTGTATCGGCAATAATTGTTTTATGTGTCATTTTTAGCATTAAGTCAGGTCGTAACGCGAAGTTTTCTTCTGTATCTAAATAAGTTGATCCTATTTGTGTTTTTGCACTTACTTCTTCAATTTCTTTTTTTATAAATCCAAATATAAAATCTTCAAAAACATATTCCATCGGAAGTAAAAATGCGAACAATTTCAGATCATTCTTATAATTGAATGAAATACTGTTTGAAAGGAATAAATGACAATAATCTCTCACTGTCTCAAATTCTCCAAACATTGGATTAAACTGTATGGTAGCAACTTCTTCTGCGGTTGCTCTGACATCAGAAACTTCATCTAAAATAAAAAGTATTTCTCTTAATTGCTTTTTATTATCTACACTGGAAGTTACATTGAACAGAAGATTCACAACATATTTAATGATCCTATTGAATTTATTATCAAAAACAAATGCATCATAAGTACAATTTAATTGATGCCATTTACCAGTACTCAAGTTTTCAGTGATATATGTATTTGTATTTAATCTTCCTTTAATAAAAGGTAACTCTTTGTTTACCTCTTCATATTGTTGGTATATAGAATTTGATAATAACTGACGGGTGTATTTAGAGAATAAATAAATGAGAATTTCAAAAAAATCACTTTTTAAACTTCCCATGGAAGTTTGATAATTGGGAAATTTAATTTTTCTACAATAACTTAACCACCATAAAATATGGTTTTGCATTTGATTCACATCTGTTGCATTATAATCTTTAATGCTATCATAGAAAATTTTAGGCAATAAATTTATATGCTGACCCTCAAAGCGAATGACACCTACATACTTATTAGATTTAATTTCGTTGGTCTTATACAAAAACTGCAAGAATCGTTGTGATTCAATTTTATCTTCCTGATCTCTGGAGAAATAAACAGATTTTTCTCTATTTTTCCAGATATCATCCAAAAATTCTTCAAGACCTTCAAAGGTGTTCTCTGCTTTTACCTTATTTTGATATTCAAATAGATTGATCACGTTTGCCTGTAATTCTTAATGGCCATGAATTCGGTTCGATTTCAAGACCTGCATGGGTTAATATTTCTTTAACTTCTTTTTCATCATTCATAAAATATTCCAACAATAAAGGAATGACTTTAACATTCATACGCCCTATAAGATCGTTATTTACTCCCATAAAATATGAATGTCCTATCTGAAAATCATGTCCTTTCTTTTCAATAATTTTTTTGTTTATCTTTTCCAAAATATCAACATCATAAATTTCATGATCATCAATACTATATTTTGGATACATTGCAACAAATTCAAAACGTCTTCGTAAAGCAATATCCAATAGAGCAATAGATTTATCAGCGGTGTTCATGGTGCCAATAATGTATAGGTTAGAAGCTACCATAAACTCTTCACCAGACGGTAAAGTAGATTTTAATGGTATATCGCCATGTGATCTTTTGTCTAGTTCTATAAGCGTAATTAGTTCACCAAATACACGAGAAATATTAGCTCGATTTATTTCGTCAATAATGATAACATAATTTTCTCGTTCAACTTTTGTAGTGGTGTCAACAACTTCTTGTTTAGGAAGAAGTTTAACTATTTCATTATAAACACGAAGAAAATATGATGCATGTTGATTTGCAAGACCAGAAATAGTGGAAAGTTTTTTTATATCTTGTCTTTTTTTTACATCATTTCTGTAAAGTTCTTTAAGGTCTTTAAATTTCATTAATGAACTGTGCCCCCAATTTGGACCTTTATAACGAAATGAATTATCAAGGACTTCAGTTATATAGGCAACCGAATCATTAATATGATAATCATCTTCAGAATCCTGAACTTTTTCTATAAAATCTTCTAAGGCATTATCAAACAAAGCATCTTTTGAAACTTCTTCAGGAGCTTTTTCCGATAGGTATAAATTTTCTAAAGCTCTGTCTGAAATCATTTTAAAAATACCATCTTTTCTATCAAAGGTTAAAGATGTATCATTATCCACATCTGGTCTTAATCCTTGTATAAAATCCTCGTAGCTATAATTTTGATGAAAAGTAATAAATTCAATTCTATTGCCCAGATGTTTATTAAATATGGCTTTAGATTCTGAGAAATCATCAATTTTTCTGTTTTCAATAATCTCAGCAGCCTTTACGATGGTGTTATAGGTTTTTCCAGTTCCTGGAGGACCATATAAAATTTGATTCAGAGGAGTATTATTTTTCATATCATCAAAACTTATTTTTTTATATTCATTATCGTCAATTTCTGAATCTTGTAGAAATTCAATATATGTTTTCACAGCAGCAGAGTAAAAACCATTCTGACCATAGGATTTTGCTTTGCTGTAAAAATATTTTCCATCTACAGTTTTCTGGTGTAGTTTTAAATCTTCATATAATTCATTTAGAACAGAAATATCTGATTCATTGTAAACTTTAATTTTGAATTGATTGTTTAGAAGATTGATAGCTCTTAAATAAGAACTAACCATCCCACTATCTGTACCTTTTTTTATTTTTAACCATTTTTCAAATTTTTGTTTCATAATTTTCTCAGAATCAAAAACAATCCATAATTCCTTGGCGAAATCAAAGAAGTCTTTATCTCCTTTTTTGGAAAGAATAAATCTATTCAATTCCGAAAATAACTTACTATTCCCAATATACCCAAGATACTCAGCACTAGTTTTCAGGGCTTTATACGTAAAAATATTGATTACATTAAACTCACCATATAAAAATGCAATTTTCCATTTTACAGCATCTCCCAAATCAATATTGTCAATCTCCTCTAATCGGTTTTCTTTGCTTTCAATAACAATCTTAATAATAAGGTTTCTAATATTACCAAAGACTTCTTCCTTATTTTTTCCATATTTTTCATGCCATGAATATATTCCATCAGACTTTCTATAATCATTGTAATCGGTTTTCTTCAAATGCTTTCTTTTAAATATTCCGAATTTATAAGCTGACCCTCCCCAAATACTTCCTACATTTGTGGTAATTGCTTCCAGCCAATAGCAGAAGGATGTCTTTTTGGAATTAGTATATTCCTCCAAAGTCATGGTCTTCAATCTCTCAATTGGCCATTCATTGATAAAATCTTTTTTTAATTTGTATAAATTCTGGTTATCCATGGATATTATTAACTTTAATAGTTTTAGTTATTATATTTTTTAAAATTCTGACTGCGTTGTAAAAATTGAATAGCTTTGGTCCAATCAATATCGGTTTTAATATTGTCTGAATT
>JAUVCP010000396.1 GCA_030590765.1 Flavobacteriaceae bacterium
TTATCAATTTTCAAAAAAAGTTTATCATGCATCAAAAGATATAGCCAATGTGGGTGGAAATGCCATAACAGTGATAGAAAACACACCAACCGTAAGAATAAGCGAAGATGGTAAAATTACCATTCGTGGAAATTCTACAACAATATTGGTAAATGGAAAACCTTATGGAGGACAAAGAACCAATGCAGATATTTTGAGTTTAATACCAGCAAATTCCATCCAAAACATTGAAATATTGACACGGTCTGCAAAATATGATGCTGAAGGAGGTGGAGGAATATTAAACATCGTATTAAAAAAAGGAATAAAAGATGGCTATAACGGAACCATAGACATACATGGTGGTTATCCGGATAATGATGGAATCAATACATTTTTAAATTACAAATCAAAAACTGTAAATTTATATTCCACTGCCAGTTTTAATCATCATGTAGATTTAAAAAATACTAAAATAAAGCAAACTTTTTTAGGTAACGACCAGAAACCAATTGGAAATTTTGATCAGGAAAGAGACGATTACCGCCAAAGAAACAGTATTCTGTTTAACATTGGTAGTGATTTCTTGATCGATGATAAAAATACAATAACTGCATCTCTCTTATTTTCTAATTCAAATAATAATTACAACTCTGAATTTGTGACAAATGATTATCGCCCAGTTGATCAAATGATCAATACTTCCTACAGAGATGCTAAAGATAACAGTGATATATCTTTTATGGAAACTTATATTAGTTATACCACTAAATTCAAAGATAAAGATCATCAATTATCCTTTGATCTGAATTATAACAAGCATCATTCAGAAAATAATACTACTATTGAAGATGAACAAATTTACCCAAATAACAGTATTACAAATAAAGAATATAAAAAGGATGAGATGGTTGACAACTATTTTTTTCAAGTTGACTATACCTACCCGTTTAAAAATAATTCAAAATTAAATATAGGTCACAAATCAAACTTCAGAAACTACCAAAACGACTTTTTAGCAGTTAATTTTGATCCTTCAACCCAATTGGATCTTCATATTAATGGATATACTAATAAAATTAAATACAATGAAAATATTTATTCATTTTATGCCAATTATATTAAGCAATTAAACAAGTTTAGTTTTGAAATAGGATTGAGAACTGAAACAACCTATACAGAAATCATAGAAAATTATCAAAATAAAAATATTAAGAATAATTACACTGATTTTGTACCAAATGCTACAATTGCCTATACTTTTGAAAATGGAAATAATATTTCAACAAGTTTTACAAGATTTATAGATAGACCAAATATTTCACAATTGAACCCATTCAATTCTTTTGTCAACCAAAGATTTTTTCGATCTGGAAATCCAACTTTGAATCCAAATTACACTAACTTTTTCGTAATTGAATTCAATCAGGAATTTGATAAATTATATATAAACACCGCCGCTTATTACTCAAACTCAACAGATATATTTTTAGATATTTTAGAAAAAATAGATAAACAAACCGATGACGGCTTTGATATTTATCACAGTTATCCTGTAAATAACGGAACCTTAAACCTAACAGGATTTGAATTAGCTGTAACCTACAATCCTTCTAAAAAACTGAGGCTATACGGCTTTATAAGTCCGTACTATGCGAATTTATTAAATTCCTTTGAGCAACAATATGATTATAAAGATTTTAGATGGTGGGGTCAAGTATCATTAGCATATCGCATGAATAACACTTTACGTTTCCAGATAAACCATTCTTACCAATCTCCATTACAAACTGCCTTAACAGGAATTGACAAATACCAATACACTAATTTTATTGCAAGTAAGGATCTGTTAGATAATAAAGCTACACTAACTTTTAAAATGAGTGATGTTTTTCATACCCGAAAAGCAATATATTCATCTATAGAAGCAGATGCAATTACAAACAGAGAAGTACTTTTTAAAACAAGATATTTATTAACTTTTACCTACCGTTTCAATAAAGCAAGCAAACGAAATGCAAACAATAGATCCAAAGATATCAATAGAGATATTTTTGAAATAAAAGATAAATTGAAGTAAATAAAAAAGACCGGTTAAAACCGATCTTTTTTTATATACTATATATATGTTTTTATACTTTTCCTTTTTTAGCAGCTCTTTTTAGTTTCCATATTTCTACCAAATTACCATATAACCAATAAGGTACAACAAATGTCAGTAAAAACAACATTAACCAAAACCCCATTGTAAAAATGGCTAAAAACACCAAATACCCTGAAAAAATACTAATATCCATAAATTTGTTTCATTATTATACTTGAATTCAAAAGTAATATATATTTTTATAATTGCAACCAAATATCTACTTTTTTTCTAATTATAGTTAACAAAGTTTTAACACAAACCCCATTAAACTAAAATACCTTGTATTGGTCTAAAAAGATTATATTCAAGATCCATTTTATGAAAAAACTTACTCTAATCACTTTATTGTTACTAGCTAATTATCAATTAAATGCCCAACAAAAAAGAGACTTTACAACATACGAAGTATGTGGTTCAA
>JAUVCP010000014.1 GCA_030590765.1 Flavobacteriaceae bacterium
GTTTAACTTTACCAATCGATTGTATCAATAATAAAAATAGAACAATTATCTATACTTTTGATGAACAAATAGAAGCGAATGATCATTTAGGAATGGCATTGATCTTAAAAACAAAAGAACTCAAAGCTACTGATAAGGCACGAAATACCGGAACAGGAAGATACATTGATGAAAACAGTCCGATTTCACATACCTATTACGCTGAATTACAAAACGAAAGTAACAAGGTTAGCTATTGTTTTTTTGGCCAGATGGGAGAAAACAAACGGTGTATTTAAATCACAAAAAGGATTTGAAGATATGTTGATAAATGAATCTAATAAATTGGATAACCCGATAATAATAGAAATAACTATGAATCCAAAAATTATAACATTTGGCGAGATCATGTTGCGATTGGCAACACCTGATCATTTACGTTTTCACCAAGCAACAGAACTGGAAGCAACCTTTGGAGGAGGAGAATCCAATGTAGCAGTATCATTGGCGAACTATGGTTTGGATGTCGATTTTGTAACCAGATTGCCTAAAAATGATATAGGAGATGCAGCAATCAAAACATTACGTTCCTATAATGTGGGAGTAGATAAGATTGTAGAAGGAGGAAATAGAGTCGGAATCTATTTTTTAGAAAGTGGAGCTATTAGCCGTGGATCTAAAGTAGTATATGACAGAGCATATTCCGCTATAGCGGAAATAAAAAAAGGAATGATCGACTGGGATAAGGTATTTGAAGGAACAACCTGGTTTCATTGGACAGGAATTACCCCTGCGATCTCACAAGGAGCCTGTGATGTTTTGGAAGAAGCAATAGCAAAAGCAAATGAAAAAGGAATTACCGTTTCAACAGATCTGAATTACCGTAAAAAATTATGGAAATATGGAAAACATGTACAGGAAGTAATGCCAAAACTGGTTGCAGGTTGTGATGTGGTTTTAGGAAATGAAGAAGATGCTGAAATGGCTTTAGGAATCAAACCCGAAGGAGTAGATATAACAGGAGGACATGTAGAGGGGAAAGCCTATTTATCAGTTTCCAAACAGATCATAAAACAATTCCCAAGAGTTAAAAAAGTGATCACCACATTAAGAGGTTCGATCTCTGCATCACACAATACGTGGGCAGGAGTACTTTATGATGGAAAGAAATTATATGAATCAAGACAATACGATATCACCCATATTGTAGATAGAGTTGGAGGAGGAGATTCATTTATGGGAGGATTGATCTACGGATTGAATGCATATGAAGGAGATGATCAAAAAGCATTGGATTTTGCAGTAGCAGCATCCTGCTTAAAACATACCATAAAAGGAGATTTCAATCTGGTAACCATTGATGAAGTAGAGAAATTGATGGGAGGAGATGCATCCGGAAGAGTAGCGAGGTAAAGATTTAAAATTCAAAACTTATAATTTATAAATAATGGCACAGTTTTCAAGAATAGAGGTAGCGATTAAAGCAAAAGAAATAGGTATAGTTCCGGTTTTTTATCACAGTGACCTGGAAATTACCAAACAAGTTGTAAAAGCTTGTTATGATGGAGGTGCAAGAATATTTGAATTCACCAATCGTGGAGATTTTGCACATGAGACCTTTGGAGAACTGGTAAAATATGCAAGCAAAGAATTACCCGGAATGATGTTAGGAATTGGATCTGTTGTAGATGGAGCAACCACTGCTTTATATTTACAACTAGGAGCAAACTTCATTGTTTCTCCAATTTTGAACGAAGAAATGGCCAAGATCTGTAACCGTAGAAAAGTATCCTGGATGCCTGGATGTGGTTCTTTATCAGAAATTAGTTTTGCAGAAGAACTGGGAGCAGAAGTTGTAAAGATATTTCCTGCAACACAGGTTGGAGGGCCGGACTTTATCAAAGCAGTCAAAGGTCCTTTTAAATTTACAAATATTATGCCTACAGGTGGTGTTAAACCAACCGAAGAAAATTTAAAAGAATGGTTTAAGGCAGGCGCTTATTGCGTTGGAATGGGATCTCAACTCATGGTCAAAAAAGAAAATGGCAATTTTGATTTCAAGGCTATTACCAAATCAATGAAGGATTCTATCTCCATTGCTAAAAAGTATAAATCTTAAACTTTGAAAATTTACTGACGGATAGCTAATAATAAATCATTTCCTATCAAATCTAATGTACTCCTAAGAACTTGAAAACCATGTAAATCATAAGACTTACATGGTTTTGATGCCAATTATATTGGCTAAAAGTGACCTCGACAAGATTCAAACTTGTAACCTCTTGAGCCGTAATCAAGTGCGCTATTCAGTTGCGCCACGAGGCCTTATATTTTCGACTTTAACCTTCTGAGCCGTAACCCGTCTGCCGGCGTGGCAGGTCTGATGCGCTATTCATCCCAATAGCTATTGGAAGCGCCACAAGGCGCTTTTTTATTGGGCTGCAAATATATTTCTTTTTTCTAAATTAGAAAAATATTTCACATAAAATTAAATACCCATAACTTCTTCGAATTTTTCCAGAATTGGAGTAGCTTTTTCCTTGTCTTCTTCATAAATAAAAAGTTCAACCAATGAAGGAGATCCTCCATAAAAACCGGATCGTAAACCCGATTGAAAATTATTTTTTACTAAAGAAGGAATTTTATTATCATCAAGATCCAATTGAAGTCTTTGAATTTGAATTAGAGAGCCTGTAAAAAAATTAATGTGTTTAGAGTGGTCATCCATAATTATTGATTTTAGTTAAAGGTACAAATTATATACCAAAAAAACTAAACCAATAAGCGTTAATCCAAGCTGTTTTTGGTTACAAAATAGCGCCATCCAATAATTATCATTTGAAGTTTGCTGGCCTTGCTCATGTCAAGTTGTTTCTTTGCAAGGCTTGGAAAAATAATCTTATTTGTCCTTGCTAAAACTTTAAAAAAGTGTTTTTTCATAATGAGGGCAAATATATAAAAAGTCAGGGCCTTTTAAAAAGCCCTGACTTAAATTTTGACAATAATACTTATTTTTTTGTGATAATCTCAATCACTCCATCTTTTCCTTTATCACCATATTTTTTAATGGCTTTTTCACCTTTAAGAACACTTATGGATTCTATATTGTTGGGATCCATATCATCTATATTTCCATCTTTCATTTCTTTTCCATCAAGAATAAATAATGGAGTTTTGCTGCTCTTACTTCTGTATATGATATTTTTATTATTACTTGCATCTATCTTGTCTTCATCAATTTTGATGACAAATGAATTTCCATTTGTTGATTTACCTTCCTTGATGATTACTTTGTGGTTTTTATCATTTCCTCCCTCTACATTTATAATCTTAACTTCTTTAATTTTAGTGGAATCACCTTCAATTTCCCCGTCAGAAATAAATATCATTTTTTTATCTGAATCAGAACTCTTATCATGACCAACATGTAAATCATTTTCCCCATCAACTCTTTTTATCTTATAGGTATATGATTTCTTTTTATCTCCTCCCATGGTAAGAGTTGTGGAATCATTATTATCAGAAACCCATACCGATATATTTTTGTTTTCAGAATCGCCAATTTGTATGTCTTTGCTGTCATCAACAGTTACCGTAAAAGTTTTGTTCTCACCATCCTCTTCAGTTACAATTACCAAACCATTGTTTTCTCCTCCTGAAATAACCTTTGTATTATTATCTGAAAACCATACTCCTTTATCTCCTTTTTTACCACTTTTGATGATAACGTTTTTATATTCTGTAGCATCACCCGAACTAAAAAGCACATTATGTATGTTATCCATTCCAGAAACATTACCTAAAGAAAGAGCTCCTTTTGAATTAATATTTAGCATGATAGGTTTGATGGGAAAATCACTTTTTTGAGAAAAATTAGATTGATTGCCATTTTTATTCTTTACCGATATATTTATTCCGATAATTTCATTATTCGAATTATATTTCAATTTTTTGTATTTAAAACTGATATCTTGAGATGCAAGTCTTGTCTTTAATTTTTCTAGATCGGTTTTAGAAAAATCTTTGGTGATAATTTCTTCAACAAAATCTGTTTCAACTAATTCAATGGTTTTACTGATTTTTTGTTGAGCAATAACCTTTGTATTAAAAGTAAATACAAAAGCGATCAACATAGGAATGATCAATAAAAATTTAAATTGCATGGTATTGTTGCTTCGATTTTTTTGTAACATATCTATTCTTTTTTTGATTAATGAATTGTAAAAATTTGTAGTTAATGCCATTTGATAATCTGGCGAAATAGTTTTTAATAATAGGTGTTGGTAGTTTTGGTTTTTAGAAGTAATTCCCTGTGCATGCTCATCAGCAATAAATTCCAGATTTTTTTGAATTTCTCTAGTGTAAAGCCATACGAAGGGGTTAAACCAGTTAAATATTGCTAAAATTTGTATCAGTAAATTATCAATACTATGAAATTGACTGGCGTGAATTTTTTCATGTGCAATGATCTGATTCAATTCATTTGTATTGTATGCATTAGAATTTAAAACGAGATACTTAAAGAAAGAAAAAGGAGCAATATCTTTGTTAGAACTCACAAATACAAAATTTCTTTTTTTAATTTTTGGATTTTTGTGCAAAAACCACAATAAGGAGCTTAATTGAATTAAAAATTTTATAGAAAAAAAGAGGACACCAATTATATAAGCAATGATAAGAATCTGATTCCATGATAAAGAAGTTTCTTGTATTGCCGGGATTTCCCCTTCATTAATAAACCCTGTATGAAGAGTGGTGTCTATAAATACGTATTCTTTTATAGTTATAAATGGTATTACCAATGCTGTGATTATTCCTGTGATAAAATAAAACCGTATGGATTGAAAGAAAGTATCTCTTTGTAAAAATAGGATATAGAAAAAATTAAATAGACTTAGAATAAATGTTGACTTTAATAAATACTCCATATCAATGTAATTTTTTATTATTTTCAATAATAGAAATGATTTCCTTTAATTCTTCCACACTGATCTTCTCCTCTTTGGCAAAAAAAGAAACCACATTTTTGTACGAATTCTCAAAATAATGCTGAATTGTTTTTTTCATAAATCCCTTTTTGTAATCTTCCTTTGAAATTGTAGGGTAGTATTGAAAAGTCTTTCCAAATGCGAGGTGATCAATAAACCCTTTTTCTTCCATATTTCTTATTATGGTTGATATGGTGTTATAATGAGGTTTAGGTTCGGGTAATTCGGCTACCACTTCTTTTACAAAGGCTTTTTTAAGTTGCCAGAGAATTCTCATGATTTCCTCTTCCTTATTGGTAAGTTTTTCCATGCTTAATGATTTGTGATCAAATGTAAACTAAAAATATAGTTATACAACTAAAAATATAGTTTTTAACAAAATTTTAAAATATAATTAACTTTATTTATCTGCTATATTATTCGTGTATATTTGCAAAAAACGATTATGGATTATCTATTATTACTTTCCGGTTTTGTTTTACTGATATTAGGAGGGCACTGGTTGTTAAAGGCAGCTGTCGGACTTTCATTAAGGTTAATGATTCCAAGAATTATAATAGGTATGACTGTGGTTTCCTTTGCTACTTCTGCACCAGAACTCATTGTAAGTTTAAACTCTGCCTTGGAAGGGCATGCAGACATTGCCCTTGGAAATGTGATCGGTTCAAATATAGCAAATCTTGGATTGGTACTTGGTATTGTTACAATTTTGACAACAATTGGAGTTGAAAAAAGTTTTTACACAACCGATTGGCCTGTTATGATGATAGCGTCAATAATGCTGTATGTTTTTATTGCGTTTGATGGTGTTTTAGAGAGGTATGAAGGGGTTATTCTGTTAGTTTCATTGATTGTTTTTTTAGTGTATTTACTAAAGTTCCAAGAAAAAGCTGTTGTTGTTGATGAGGTTGTAGTTCAAAAAGAAATGTCAATTTCCGTAATTTTAATTTTTTTGGTGCTGGGAGGAATTGGTTTATGGAGCGGATCTGAATTATTGATCAAAGGAGCAGTTAATCTGGCAAATGATTTTGGCGTTAGTGAAAGAGTTATTGGTGTGACTATTATTTCTATTGGCACAAGTATACCCGAACTGGCTGCCTCGATTATTGCAATTATAAAAAAGGAAAAAGCAATTTCTTTAGGAAATTTAATAGGTTCTAATATTTTTAATATCCTTGCTGTATTAGGGATAACATCTATAATTACACCTATAACCGTACAGGATGATCACTTACTTACCAGTGATATTATGTGGATGCTGGTTTTAGCACTGATGGTGCTTCCTCTTGTTTTTCTGCCGGTAAAAATGAAACTAAGCTGGAAAGAAGGGCTCATTCTGCTTGGATTTTATGTTGTTTTTGTCGCTTTGACCATATAGAAATTAGTTCCATAAGTTATATTTCAATTTCATTTTTAGTAAAAGAGATGTATAAATTCAATACTCTTCAAATTAAATTATTTAAAATTTATTATAGTTACGAATTATTTTACATATTCCTAAAAAATAGGCTACTAATCCTGTGAAATGAAAATTATGCATTTATACCCCTAAAAAATAGGGGGTAAGTTAGCCTGCTTGTCTAAAAATACATATTTTTGTACTATATTTTAGAAAAAATCAATAAAATTATGGGAATATTCAGATTCGAAGCATTAAAAGAAACTCTAAATCGTATACCAGTCGATTTTAAAGAAAACGGAAAACATTCAGAAAATTTTGGTATCAATGTGTTTAGTGAAAATACGATGCGCCAGTACTTAACTAAGGATGCATTTAATAGTGTTATGGATGCAATGGAGCATGGATCCAAAATTGATAGAAAAATTGCAGATCAAGTTGCAAGTTCAATGAAAGATTGGGCACTTTCAAAAGGAGTTACACACTATACACACTGGTTTCAGCCCTTAACAGGCGGGACTGCTGAAAAACACGATGCCTTTTTTGAGCCAATTGGAGGAGGAAATGCAGTTGAAAAATTTAGTGGAGGAGCATTAGTTCAGCAAGAGCCAGATGCATCTAGTTTTCCAAGTGGAGGAATTAGAAACACTTTCGAAGCTCGTGGTTATACAGCGTGGGATCCAACTTCTCCAGCTTTTATATATGGAACTACACTTTGTATTCCAACAGTTTTTGTAGCCTATACAGGTGAAGCGTTAGATAATAAAACACCATTACTAAGAGCATTGCAGGCTGTTGATAAACATGCTACCGCAGTTGCCAAATATTTTGATAAAAATGTAAAGAAAGTAACAGCATCTTTAGGTGTTGAACAAGAGTATTTTTTAATAGATAAGGCTCTTGTTATTTCTCGCCCCGATCTTTTAATGACGGGTCGTACATTACTTGGCCATAGTGCAGCTAAAGGTCAGCAGTTAGATGATCATTATTTCGGAAGTATTCCGCAAAGAGCCTTAAATTTTATGCGTGAGCTTGAAACGGAATGTATGAAGCTAGGTATTCCTGCAAAAACACGTCACAATGAGGTAGCTCCAAATCAATTTGAATTGGCTCCTATATATGAAGAAACTAACTTGGCAGTTGACCATAATTCGTTGATGATGGATATTATGGGTAAAATTGCATCAAGACATAATTTAAGAGTTTTATTACATGAAAAACCATTTGCCGGAATTAATGGTTCAGGTAAACATAATAACTGGTCTTTGTCAACTAATACTGGCGTGAATTTATTAGGCCCTGGAAAAACTCCTATGCGCAATTTACAATTCCTTACCTTCTTTATCAATACGATAAAAGCAATAAGAGAATATGAAGAGTTGATGCGTGCAGGAATTGCATCAGCAAGTAATGATCACCGTTTAGGCGCAAATGAAGCTCCACCTGCAATTATCTCGGTTTTTATTGGCGAGCAATTAACAAAAGTATTAAATGATCTAGAAGGTGTTACTAAAGGTAAATTGTCACCTCAGGAAAAAACAGACCTTAAATTAAATGTAGTTGGTAAAATACCTGAGATCTTATTAGATAATACCGATAGAAACAGAACTTCTCCATTTGCTTTTACAGGAAATAAATTTGAATACAGAGCTGTTGGATCTTTGGCAAATAGTGCGAAACCAATGACAATCTTGAATACAATTGTAGCTAAACAATTGAAAGATTTTAAAATTGAAGTTGATAGCCTGATTAAGAATAACGATCTAAAAAAAGATGAAGCTATTTTTAATGTGTTACGTGAGTATATCAAACAATCAAAAGATATTTTGTTTGAAGGTAACGGATATAGTGCAGAATGGGAGGAAGAGGCAGAAAAACGTGGATTAAGTAATAATAAAACTACTCCACTTGCTTTAAAAGCAATAGTGTCTAAAAAAACTATTGACCTATATAAAGAAATGAAAGTATTGAGTGAGGTTGAAGTTAGAGCTCGTCATGAAATTCAATTAGATGAGTATACTTTACGTATCCAAATCGAAGGTAGAGTATTGGGAGATATTGCATTGAATCATGTAATTCCTACAGCAGTTAATTATCAAAATAAATTGATTGAAAATGTAAGGGGATTAAAAGATATTTTTGGTGATGAATTTGAAACAATTGCAAAAGATCAAATGGATTTGATCAAGAAGATTTCAGAGCATATATCTGCAATAACTACCAAAACAAATGACATGGTTGAAGAACGTAAAAAAGCTAATGTGATTGAAGATGTAGAAGAAAAGTCTTTTGCTTACTGTGATAAGATCAGACCTTATTTTGATGAAATAAGATACCATTGTGATAAATTAGAATTAATGGTTGATGATGAATTATGGCCATTAACTAAATATCGCGAAATGTTATTTACCAGATAGAACTATTGGTTAAATATATTTGTAATCCCGCTACAGTTGAATTGTAGTGGGATTTTTTTAGTGATAATATTGAAGTTTAAAACAAATAAATTTACCTAATTTTTCAAATTTTAGAATTTCTCTTTTATGATGTTCAAACATTAAAAATGTAACAATAATCACTTTTTTTTATAACGAAGTCCGTACATTTGCACGCTTAAAAATTATATAAGATATGAGTTTTTTTAATTTATTTGGTGGTGGTACAACCACTACTACTATTGAAGAGTATTTGCAAAAAGGTGCTGTTGTGATAGATGTTAGAACAGACATGGAATTTGCTGAAGGACATGTTCAGGGGTCAAAAAATATTCCGTTAAACGCAATAGGATTCCAAATTGATAAAATTAAGAAGTTGAATAAACCAATTATAACTTGTTGTAGAAGTGGTGCCAGAAGTGGATCTGCTGAAAGTATTTTAAAACAGAATGGTATTGATGTGATCAATGGCGGACCATGGGGTAATGTTGCTGACTGTATGAAATAAAGAAGTTTATTTTAAATATATTTAAGAAGGAGATGTGAAAGCATTTCCTTTTTTTATTGCAGAATACTAACTCATTAAATCAAAATTAGATTTGATCAAATTTGATGTGTTTATTGGCCTTTGAAACTTGATAAATCTTGTTTGACAATTTTCTTAAAAATTCCTGATGTTTGTCTGAATCTTTTCTAAAAGGTTTATGTAGCAATGATTTTTGAATGCTATTGATCTCTTTCATTAAAGAAAAACTATCTTTAGAGATCCAGCTTTCTTTAAACATTTCCCATATATATTCCATAGCAGTTTCATTAGGGTGTAAAAGGTCATTTTTATAGAAACGGTAATCTCTTAAATCATCCATCATGATTTCAAAAGATGGAAAATAGTAGATTGTTTTATGGTCAGCTATATTGTGAATAGCAGTATGTAAACTAGACTTGCTTTGGGTATTTTCCACAAAACCATCTTTTAAATGCCTAACCGGACTCACCGTAAAAATGATGGAAGCATTTGTATTAATCTTTTGGATATTTGAAATAATCTGTTTTAAAATAGCAGTGTTTTTATCAGCTGACAGAAACTCTTTTTCAAACTTCTTTTGAGGAATTTTATGACAGTTTGCTACAAAATCATTGGTTTCTTTATTTCGATAAATCCATGAAGTGCCTAAGGTAATTAAGATATGAGTAGCATGAGTCAATGCTTTGTGCGTAGCAACAATATTATTATTGATTTGATGAAGTATTTTATCTAAATAAACAGATGAAAATTTTGTATGATGATTATAACTAAGCCATGTGTCATCAAAAAACAGAAGATCATTTTGAGCGTATTCTTTTTTGGTAACACAATCATTTATGGCAGTTTCTATAGATTTAGGATTGAATAAAATACCATGGGAATTTGAAATATTTTGAAATTTAAAATAGCTCAAATGTTTTTCCATGTTTTCTGTAAAACATGATCCGAAAAGAACAATACTAGACTTATAATCAATTTGATTATCTTGTTTTGGAATATTTATTTCGGTACGAAATTTCATAAAAAGACCATTTTAGATTTAAACATCAATTCATGGGATTTTCATTAAACGGTTTTTGCAAAGAAACAAAATGTTGCATAATCGTATCATTTGAAACCTCCCAAATCCTAAACCCTAAATCACTAACAGAGTCTAAATTTTTACTCGTTGCTTCACCACTTACCAATTGAATGCTTTTATAGTTATTAATTAGTGGTTTATGGGCATGCCCTGATAGATAGGCAACAACATTATTTTGATCAAATAGATTTAATAATTCTTTTCTCTTTTCTAAAGGTAAATTAAAGTATCCTTCTTGTTCCTCAATATTATTTACAAATAACGGATAATGGCCTACAATAAAAATTGGTTGTTTTTTTAACTTAATAGATTTAAGCATTTTTTTAAACCAATCATCATGTTTTTCTGATTCATTTATAATATCCTCTTTCCATAAAAGGGAGTTGGTTACAACAAATGAGTATCCTTTATTTTCAATTTTATAATAATCCTTGCCAATAGTTTTTCTATAAAAGCTAAGTGTTGAGTCATTTGGAATATTTCCTACATCGTGATTTCCAGGAGCACAATAACATGGTATATTAAATTTGTCTCTAATATTTTTGAAATCAGCATATGAACTATCAGTAGCATCATTAACTAAATCGCCACAAATAAGAACAAAATCAGGATTGAGAGAGTTTATTTGCTTTACTGCTTGATTGAAAGTTTCAATATCGTGATTATAGCCGCCCATACCTAGTTGTGTATCACATAGTTGCACAAAAGTGAAAGAATTATGTTCTTTTTTTGAACATGATAATGCTAAAAAAAGAGCAAAAACCATAAGATACTTATGAAAATGTAACATCATAATTTTAAAATTTAGTTTGGTATGATTCAATAATTTATTGTTCTACTTCAAATAATCTTTAGCTTTTCCCAATGCTTCTTTAATTCCTCCAGGGTTTTTTCCTCCTGCAGTTGCAAAGAATGGTTGTCCGCCACCACCTCCCTGAATATATTTGCCCAATTCTCTTACAATATTGCCTGCATTTAAACTTCTTTCTTCCACTAGGTTTTTTGAAATATAAACTGTAAGAATTGCTTTGTCATTTACATGAGAACCTGCAATAAAAAACAAGTTATCAATTTTATTGGCAAGATCAAAAGCAAGTGTTTTTATGGTACCACCATCCAATTTTACTTGGGTAGAAATAAAATTAATTCCATTAATACTTTCAACTTTTTTAAGAAGGTCATCTTTTAGTGATCCTGCTTTTTCTTTTAAAAGGTTTTCAACTTCTTTCTTTAATTTGGTATTTTCATTTTGTAGATTGTCAATGGTTTGCAAAACGTTAGAAGGATTCTTCAAACTCAATTTAATCTTATGAAGTTCTTTATTCTGAGCAATGAAATAATCTTTTACACCTTCGTTGGTAATTGCCTCAATCCTACGTATTCCGGCTGCAATTGCACTTTCTGAAATAATCTTAAAATACCAGATATCTCCGGTATTTTTAACATGTGTTCCTCCACATAGCTCCATAGAAGTGCCAAACTTAACTGTTCTAACAGTATCACCATATTTTTCACCAAATGACATCAAGGCACCTTCTTTTTGAGCTTCTTCAATAGGAATATTGCGATGCTCTTTTAGAGGTAATTTTTCACCTATTCTAGCATTTACAAAAGTTTCCACCTCCATGATTTCATTTTCCCTTAGCTTTGAAAAATGAGAGAAATCAAATCTTAAACCTTTAGCATAAACTGCAGATCCTTTTTGTTCCACATGATCTCCCAGTACTTTTCTTAATGCCTGATGTAATAAGTGGGTTGCAGAGTGATTACATTCTGTACTAAATCTATTTTTTTTATCAACTACTGCCTTGAATATTTGTAAAGGATCTTCAGGTAGGTTTTTAGAATAATGCAGAATTAAATTATTTTCTTTTTTTGTATCTAAAATATAGATCACATCTCCGTTGGTAGCTTCTAAATATCCTTTATCTCCAAACTGTCCACCTCCTTCAGCGTAAAAAGGTGTGAGGTTGAAAACCATTTGATACATTTCACCATCTTTTTTGGTGGTTACTTTTCTGTATCGTGATATTTTAATATTTGTTTCCAAATAATCATAGCCAATAAACTCTTCCGTATCATCATTTAAAAGGATTACCCAGTCTGAAGTATCTATATTTGCAGCATTCCTGGAGCGTGATTTTTGTTTTTCCATTTCAATAGAAAACCCTTCTTCTTCAAAATCCAGTCCTTTTTCACGTAATATTAAAGCTGTAAGGTCTTTCGGGAAACCAAAAGTATCGTATAATTCAAACCCTTTGGCTCCTGAAATGGTTTTGCCTTTCGTGTTATTGATAATGTTGTCCAATAGAACCAAGCCTTGATCCAACGTTCGTAAAAATGAATTTTCCTCTTCCTTTATTACATTTTGTATAAGGTGTTTTTGCGATTTGATTTCTATGAAAGAATCTCACATCTGATTACTTAAAACATCAGTTAATTTATAAATAAATGCTTCCTTTTGGTTTAAAAAAGTAAAACCATAACGAATTGCCCTTCGTAATATTCGTCTGATCACATAACCAGCGCCATTGTTGGATGGTAATTGTCCATCTGCAATAGCAAAAGCAACCGCACGAATATGATCAGCGATCACTCTGATCGCTATATCTGCTTTTTCATCTTTACCATAGTTAGTTTCGGTAATGGTTTCGATTTCTCGGATGATAGGTGTGAAAACATCCGTATCATAATTGGATTGTACATTTTGAATAACCATGCATAATCTTTCAAATCCCATTCCGGTATCCACATGTTTTGCAGGGAGTTTTTCAAGCCTTCCATCAGCTTTTCTGTTGAATTCCATAAAAACAAGATTCCAGAGTTCAACAACTTG
>JAUVCP010000246.1 GCA_030590765.1 Flavobacteriaceae bacterium
AAAATATAAAAGGTGGAAAATATACCGCTTTAGTTATTGGAAATAAAAAAGATATGGATATGAAATCACTTAAAAAACTTGGTAAATTTCAGGAACTTGAGATAGATTACCTCTTTAATTATAAAGATACAGAAGTAAAACAATAGGTAACAAAAAATATTTTTATTAAGACAGTTATGATAATAATCTAATTTCAAGATTATATTAATAAATAAATAATCATTTGTTAAAATGATTATCTTTGAATATTAAAATAAATTATATTAAATGAAATTACTCCAGAATAAAACAGCTTTAATAACTGGTGCATCACGTGGAATAGGCAGAGGTATTGCCATTGAATTTGCTAAGCAAGGTGCAAATGTTGCCTTTACGTATAATGCATCAGCAGAAGCAGCTAAGGCATTAGAAAAAGAATTAGAAGCTTTTGGAATTAAAGCCGTTGGATATCAATCTAATGCAGCAGATTTTGATGCTGCTCAGGAGTTGGCAAAAAATGTTTTGGACGAGTTTGGAAATATCGATATTTTGATAAATAATGCTGGTATTACCAAAGATAATTTACTCATGCGAATTTCAGAAGATGATTTTGATAAAGTGATTGAAGTGAATTTGAAGTCAGTTTTTAATTTAACCAAAGCTGTGATTCGGCCAATGATGAAGCAAAGAGCGGGCTCAATTATTAATATGAGTTCTGTAGTTGGCTTAAAAGGTAATGCCGGACAGGCAAATTATGCAGCTTCAAAAGCGGGTATTTTAGGATTTACAAAATCGGTAGCATTGGAATTAGGTTCACGTAATATTCGTTGTAATGCGATTGCTCCGGGTTTTATTGAAACTGAAATGACAGGTAAATTAGATCCAAAAACTGTAGATGAATGGAGAAAAGGTGTTCCACTTAAAAGAGGAGGTACTCCAAAAGATATTGCAGATGCATGTGTATTTTTAGCATCTGATATGTCATCTTATATTACCGGTCAAACATTAAGTGTTGACGGTGGAATGCTAACATAATGAATTACATATCATTCTCACGCAAGTGAGAATTTTTTATAAATTGAAAAGAGCTCTCATTTATTAAACAACAATGAGAGTTTTTTAAATTAATAAAGCATTTTCTTTAAAGTCTGATGCAATGAATACGGCTACAGTTATTTATATTTTTATAGCATTTCTGTTATCTTTTCTGGTAGTTTATTTTCAATATTTTTGGAAAGATAAAAATTATACTAGTCGGAATATATTGGCATTTCTCCGATTTATTACATTACTATCACTTTTTACATTATTGATCAACCCCCAGATTATTACAAAAAAATATGTAACGGTCAAACCGGAATTGATCATTGCTATAGATAATTCTGAATCAATTCATTTAAATAAACAAGATTCTATAATAAGATCTTTATCAAATAAACTGGTAAGTGACAAAGATTTAAATGAACAATTTCGAATTTCAGCTTTTTCATTTGGATCTAATTTAAAAAATAATTTGAATTTAACTTTTGATGAAAACAAGACAAATATTTATGATGCCTTAGTCGAGTTAAATTCCCTGTTTAAAAAGGAAACTGCTCCAGTTATTTTGATAAGTGATGGCAATCAAACTTATGGTAATGCATATAAATATTATAAATCAGAACAGCCGGTATTCTCTGTAATCATAGGTGATACAGTACAGTCTGCTGATTTGAAAATAGATAGGATTAATGTAAATTCATTCTCCTATTTGAATAATAACTTTCCGGTAGAAGTTTTTATCCATTATACAGGTAATGAGGAAATAAATACTAAATTCATTGTAAGAAAAAAAAATACAGTTATTTTTAGTAAAAATGTTTTATTATCAAAGAATAAGAATAGTGAACACATTACTTTTAAATTGCCATCAGAAAAAGTTGGTAAGCATTTATACACTTCAAGTATCATTCCTTTTAATAAGGAACACAATATAATTATTAACACCAAGATTTTTGGGGTTGAAGTTATTGATGAACAATCTAAAATTGGATTGGTTTATGATATGTTGCATCCTGATATTGGAATGCTTAAGCGAAGTATTGAAACCAATAAACAAAGGAAGGTGCATCTGATTGATCTAAATGCACCTCAATTAGATCAGAAGGATATGGATGTGTATATTTTATACCAACCAAATACTAAGTTTCAAGGTATTTTTACAGAAATTTCAGAATCAAATAAAAATTACTTCACCATAACAGGGACTCAAACAGACTGGAATTTCCTAAATAAGATCCAAAGTGATTTTAAAGGCAATATTGTACAGACTACTGAAAAATATTTTTCTGTTTTTGATACAAAATTCAGCACTTTTTATTTGGAAGATATAGGATTTTCTGATTTTCCTCCGTTAGAAAATCTATTTGGAAATGTAATTTTTTCATCTTCAGTACAAACTATCCTGTACAATAGTGTAAATGGTATTGAAATGAACACTCCAATGTTAGCTGTTTATTCGAGTGAAAACAATAGAAAAGCTGTTCTTTTTGGTGAAAATATATGGAAGTGGAGAAGTGCTTATTATGCGATCAACAAATCATTTGTTCCTTTTGATCAATTTATCAATAGCATTATTCAGTATTTATCAATTCATATCAGAAAAGTCCCCATTGAATTAGATTATGAAGCATTTTATCATGCCAATGAGCAGGTAAAGATCAAGGCAAAGATCTATGATAGTAATTTTAATTTTGATAGAAATGCAGTTTTGGAGTTAACTATTATAGATGTTAGTGAAAGCAAATCTTTTGTTTTGACTGGTTCAGATTACGAAGCTATTGTTTCTAATTTGAAAAGTGGAATTTATAAATTCAAGGTAATGGATCTAAATAGTGGAAATCAGGCAAATGGATCTTTTACAATTGGTGAATTTTCGGTAGAGCAAGAACTAAGCTATGCCAATACAAGCGATTTAAAACTAATTTCTAAAAATTCTGATGGAGATAGTTTTTACCCTAATCAAACTGATAATTTAATTAAGTTTTTGATCCAAAATAAGAATTTTGTAAGCACACAAAAAGAAGTAAAAAGTACCGACTCTTTAATTGATTGGAAGTGGCTTTTAGGTTTAATTATCGTATCTTTGTCGCTTGAATGGTTTATAAGAAAATATAGAGGTTTGGTATAAATGATTTCAAAATAAACAGATTTTAATCTTTAAATAATTTAATATGGCACAACAACCACAATTTCAATTCCCGAAAGGGGTATTACCCCTAGTTTTCATAGGGATCTTAGCAATAATATTTATTTCTAAATCAACAGTAACCATAGATTCCGGTGAAGCAGGAGTTTTATGGAAACGTTTTGGAGGAGGGGTAGTTACTGATCAACCACCATTAGGTGAAGGGTTTCATCTAGTAGCACCATGGAATACTGTTATTGTATATGAAGTAAGACAAATGGAACTTACAGAAAAAATGCAGGTATTATCATCAAATGGTTTAGATATTCAGTTAGAAGCAACAGCATGGTATCAACCACAACAAGAAAAATTAGGATTTTTACATCAAACAAAAGGTCAAAATTATCTGGACAGGGTTTTAAAACCGGCAATTCGATCTGCAACCAGATCGGTTGTTGGTAGATATACTCCTGAACAGATCTATTCTTCTAAAAGAGATGCTATTCAGGAAGAGATCTTTGATGAGACAAAGAAAATTGTTCAAGATCAGTATATTCAATTGAATGACGTTTTGGTTAGAGATGTTACTCTGCCAGCAGCGATCAAAGATGCAATTGAAAGAAAATTAGATCAAGAGCAACAATCATTAGAATATGAATTTAGGCTAATAACTGCTCAAAAAGAAGCACAAAAACAAATTATTGAAGCACAAGGTAAAGCAGATGCAAACAAGATTTTAAGTGCATCATTAACTGATAAAATCCTACAGGATAAAGGTATTGAAGCTACATTAAGATTAGCAGAATCTCCTAATTCAAAAGTTGTTATTATTGGTAGTGGAAAAGATGGAATGCCAATTATTTTAGGTAATAATTAAAGGAAATACATTCATTATTTATAAATATAAAGGCTATCGTTTGATAGCCTTTTTTGGTGTGTTATTTTTAGATTTTACTCTTTGTTTTATTCTTAAAGAATATCCATAAATAAATATACCGAGTGTATAAAGCAATTAATATTGGAATGAGTCCTATTGCAAATACTTGAAATTCAAAGATCCAAAGAAGTACCAAAATGTCTAATAGAGCTAGTAAAGTGAATATATAATAGTAGCTTATAAGACGATCTTTATTGACTATAAATGCAAAGATCAAATTGGGTGCAAAAGCCCAAAGAATATTGAAGTTATCTGCTGTTGCAGAATGATCTGTGGCAAACCACAGCAACAGAACAATGATACCTGTAATTCCAGTGATGCCAAATATGACAGTATCTAAACCTTTATTTCTTTTGTTGTTTTTATAATCTTTGATGGTTAAAAAAACCACAATCAGTGCTAACAAACTAAATACAAAAAATGGCTTTAATATAGAGTTATTTTGTATTTTTTCATCTTGATCCAATAGTATTTCTTCTGT
>JAUVCP010000139.1 GCA_030590765.1 Flavobacteriaceae bacterium
CTTGTTCTTCTGTTGGTTGATCTTCCATCAGGAGTATCATTCGTTTCTAGAGGAACATATTCACTTCTACCGGCAGCAATTAATCTTCCTGGATCTACGGCATAGTCACTTTGTAATACTCTTACAACTGCAGTAGCTCTTGCTACACTAAGATCCCAGTTGTCTTTCATACATTTTGTACTGATAGAAACATTATCTGTGTATCCTTCAACTTGCACTTCCATTTCAGGCTTGCTGTTTACAACGGTTGCAACTTTTCCAAGAACTTCTTTTGCTCTGTCAGAAACTATTGCACTACCGCTTTTAAACAACATCTTGTCTGCAATAGAAATATAAACAACAGTCTTTTCAACATCAATTTGAATATCTTCATCTTGAATGCCTGCAGCTAATTCTTTCTTTAAATGAAATGCTAATGCGAGATTTATAGAATCTTTTTGAGTCATTGCATCTCGAATTCCATTGATATATTTGTCTTTTTCGCTTAATTGAGCAATAACTTCTTTAATATTGTCCGATGAAGACTGTGTTAAAACCGTTAAATTTTCCACTTGTTGTAAAGATCTTGATTTATCTTCTTTTAGCATTTCATTTAAACTTGCTAAATGATCTTTGTCAATTAAACAAGATTGAAGATCAGCCTTTGCATCAACTAGATCTTGTTTTGTTTTACCATACTGACTTTCTAAGTCTGTAAATTTTTTTGTAGACACACATGAACTAAGTAAAACTGACATAGTTATTGTGATTAAAAGAATTTTTTTCATAATTATTATTGTATTAGATTTAAAAAAACAAAAATATTAAATATTTTATGACTTATCGCATTTTTTGCATAAAATATGCAATTACAAAACTATTATATAACTTATCTTTGAATGTTAATTAAATGATAATAATTTATGAAAAAAATCTGTTTATTTTTCCTTTTAATTATCACATTGGCGTGTAACGATCTAAGTAGTAATAATTATAATAAGATAAAGGGCATTGCTTTAGGAACATCATTTCATATTACATATAAAAACGCAAAGGAAGATGTTTCAGAAAAGCAAATTGACAGTTTGATCTACTTAATTAATAAATCCTTGTCAACTTATCTTCCTACATCTGATATTTCAAAGATCAACAAAGGAGATACCTCAGTAATTGTGGATGAAATGTTTCAGGAAGTTTTTATAAAATCAGAAAAGATCTTTAAAGAAACAGGTGGTGCTTTTGATCCAACCATTGGAATATTAGTCAATGCATGGGGGTTTGGACCAGATAATGTAGTTGAAAATCTGGATTCCTCTCATGTAAGTAGTATGTTGGATTTTGTAGGCTTTCAAAAAGTTAAATTAATAAATAATAAAATAGTTAAAAAGTACAGTAATATTTATATAGATTTTAACGCCATTGCAAAAGGTTATGCCGTTGATATTATTGGCAGGTTTTTAGAATTTAAAAAAATTGACGATTATCTTGTTGAGATAGGGGGAGAAATACGGGCAAGAGGATTAAATCCAGATGGGAAAATTTGGAGGATTGCAATTGAAAAACCAAATTTTGATGGTAGTAGGTCATTTCAAACTGTTATAGGATTAGATAATGAATCCATTGCAACCTCAGGCAACTATAGAAAGTTTAAAATTGATGCCTTTTCGGGTAAAAAGTTTGCGCATACCATTGATACCAAAACAGGATTCCCCAGTCAAAGTAATTTACTAAGTGCATCTGTTATAGCAAAATTAGACTGTGCAGATGTAGATGCTTATGCAACTGCTTTTATGGCAATGGGATTAAAGAATAGTAAGTTGTTTTTAGAAGAACACCCAAAGATGAAGTGTTTTTTTATTTATAGCGATGACAACGGAGATATTAAAACGTTTACAACTGAGAATTTAAGTACTTCTAATTGATATTATAAATTCAAAAAGACAGGTTCCCCTAATTGTAAAAAAGTGTCGAATCTAACAGTTTAGATCCGACACGTGGGAATTAACTCAAAATTAATATTCTGCAACTACTGTTATTTCAATAATCTTTGCAATGTTTGTAGATGGTTTTCCATCTTTAAATGCGATAGCATAATCTGCTAAAGCAAGATTGAATTTAGTATTCAGCTTTACGCTTTTCCCTTTTACGGTTATGGTAGTATTTTCTTTAATATTTTTGGTTTCTCCATGTATTGTTAAAGTGCCTTCAACAGTTGCATTATAGGTGCCATCCACATTAAAATGAACATCTGAAAGATTGGTTATTTTACCTTTTAATTTAGATTTAGGGAATTGTTTAGTATCCAGAAACTTTTTGCTGTTATAATGCTTTTGCATTAATGATTTCTCAAACTCATAGCTTTGCATTGGTACCGAAAACACAACTTCACCTGTTACAGTATTAATTGTTCCAACTGCTTTGTAATTATTTGCTTCTATATCTTCAGCAGAAGTATGCGAATATATTTTAAAATGTGTTTTTTTAGAAACAAGTTTATTTTCTGATTGTGCATTTACTGAATAAGCAAATATAATTAGTAACACGATACTTAAAATTGATTTTTTCATTTGATTGTTTTTAATTTATGATTAACTATTATTTACGATACTACATTTTTCAAGGATCACGTTTTCATACATTTCAAGATCTTCATCATAGGACGCACCTGATCGGATAACCCCTTTTACTGAAATGACATCTCCTTCATTTAATTGAATGTTAGCTTCGGGTAAGAATGTACAATTAACACCTGCTTTTTCAGATGCATCTTTTAAAAGGATTACCTTTTGATCGTTAAAATCTGTTGTAATAGATGTAATTTTACCGGTGATCACCAATACTTTAGACTCTCCTTCTTCATCTAAGTATTTTTCGTTTGCTTTTGCAGAATTGTTTAAATACTCTTCTACAATTTCTTTGGCACTTAATTTAAAATCTACAGATGTAGCCTGCACATCGCGATGTGGCATGTTGAGCATATAATATCCAACACCGCCAGCGATAAGGATTCCGATTCCCATTATGATTAGAATGGTTTTTACTGTTTTATTTTTTAACATTTTAAATAATTTTAATGAATAGTCATAGAAACTACGAATTCATTACAAAATTTTTTAAAAAATTGTAAAATTCAATAAATCAGTTAAATAAATGTGTAAAATAAAAACGAAAGATTATTTATTCTCGAATGTTTTTAAAATAGATTCCATTTCAAAAACAAAATCTCTTTTTTTTGTAGATGGTGAATAACTGAAGCCTTCTAGAATGATCAGCCTGTTATTTGTCTTGTCGTAAAGTGTATAATTTAAAAAAGGACCACCCATAAAATCGTTTTCAACGATCCATAAACCACGTGATTCTATTGCATCTAAACCTTGAAATTTCAGCTTTTTTGAAATTGGTTTAAACTGAGATTCGGTTGCCATATAAGTGTTTTCGAATTGTCCGGGAATATATTTTTTACCTATAGAATCTCTTAATTTAATGATGTTGTCAATATGAAGATCACTCAGTGATTTAGCGGGTGTAGTATATGCAATGATATTCATTTGACCTTTGGTAAAATCATTTCTAAACCATAAAAATTCACCATCATCTTCTACTTTTACGTATTGGTTTGGAATTTTTAATGTAAACTCTAATTTTTTAAGAGTCTCAATATTTTTGGGATTCCATAGGTCATCTGAAAGTTTTTGTTGATATACTTTTAAGTCATTACTTTTAAAAACAGATATGATCTCTTTTTTATGCGTATTGATATTATCGATAATGTCCTGTTCACTTTCACCTAAGATACTCAGTGTAATTTGAGGGTTAGCATAAATATTTTTGTTGGTGTAAAACTTTGTTTCTTCATCAAATCCAACAAACATAATATTTCGCGAACGTTTAAATAGTTGGTTAAATGTTTCAGGAGCAACATGGTTGATGCTAAATTGTTGTTCTTCCTGTGGTAAACCGGCAACAGGAACGGTTATGATATCTCGCAATGCATCTCCAATTTTTCCTTGCCAGTCAGAGTTTTTGATAACAATTAATACGTGATTGATCCTTCCGGTTGAGGAAACCAAAGTGACCTTATCATTTTTGTGACAGGCGATTGTGGTAGTAATCAATAATACAAAAAGTAAGGCTTTCTTCAGCATGATGGTGTGTTTGTTTAATTGTGGGAATTAGTAAATTTTCAATCTGGTCCCCGGTTGTAATTTATCACTCCAAATATCATTCCATTTTTTAATTTGATCAACAGAAACTTTAGGAAATTTTTGAGAGATCAACCATAAGGAATCGCCTTGTTTTACAACATACGTGGTATATTTTCCTTTTTGGGCAGTTTTTTGAGTCTTAACGGCTTTACTGGTCTTATTTGTTTTTGTACTTTTTGAAGAGGTATTGGCAACATGATTTCTTGGGTAAATGGTTAGTCTTTGTCCAATGCGCAAACTATTACTTCTTAATCTGTTCCATCTTTTTATACTGCTTACAGAGACTCCATATCTTTTTGCGATCTTACCTAAATAGTCACCACTCCTCACTCGGTAAACCACCTTGTCCTGCCCTTGCGTATATTTTGGAAAAGGTTTTTCTCTTTTGGCATCATCTGCTTCCGCGAAAGCGTAAATTTGATCTTCATTAGAAACAAATTTGCCAACCATAAATTTAGGGATTGTAAGAACGTAGTTTTTGTCTTTTACTACCGGAATAATTTTAAGTTTGTATTGCGGATTTAAAAACTGAAGCAGATCCTCATCAATATCAAGAACTTTTTTCACCTGTTCAAAGGTTAGTTGGCGTTTAACCAAAATTGTATCCGTTTCAAACCTGTTTATAATTTCATTCTTTGGATAAATATGATGCTCATTTGCATATTCAAAAATATAATAAGTTGCATAAAAAGCAGGTAAATAACCAGCAGTTTCACGAGGTAAATAATTACGGATATTCCAGTAATTGGTTTTTCCACCAGATCTTCTAATGGCCTTATTAACATTTCCCGGACCCGAATTATAAGCGGCTAAAGCCAGATCCCAATCATTAAAAATACCATATAATTTACTTAAATATTTGCATGCAGCTTCGGTTGATTTGATAGGATCAGACCTTTCATCAACGTAAGAACTCACTTTTAATCCGTATTGAAAACCGGTTCCGTACATAAATTGCCACAATCCTTTTGCTCCAACTCTTGATTTTGCAACAGGGTTTAAAGCCGATTCAACAATTGCTAAATATTTTATTTCAAGCGGAATATCATATTTATCTAATTGTTCTTCAAACAATGGGAAATAATATTTAGCTCTACCCATTAAATTGGCAAAGGTCTTTTTTCTGCTTTTTAGGTAATGTTTAATTATTTTTTCTAATGAAGCATTATATTCAACATTAAAAGGAGTTTTACTGTTCAATAAAGCCAGGCGTTCTTTTAAAACCTTTGTAGAAAGATCTTCAACAACTACACTTCCAATGGTGTCTTTTGGTGAAATGCTCATTGGGTTAGACACATTTGAATTTTTCCAGGATTCTATCCATTTTTTATCAAATTCACTTATTACAACATGATCAATAAAAGCAATGTTTTTGCCTGAAATTAATGAAGTATCTATTTTGATCGTATCAATTTCAGTGGCATTTCTAATTTTTCTTAATTCAGGTTTAGGTTCATCAGGAACTTCATATACAACAGCAGCAATTGTGTCTAATTGAGCTGGGATAATATCTTGATTTGTATTCTCGGAAGTGGACTGTGTAGTTCCACAAGATTCTAACATTATTAATATTATAAATGCTAAAAAAACTCTTAGTTTCATCTGTATATTTTTTATTATTTTCATCCCGATAGCAATCGGGAGTTATAATTTATCTGTAAAAGGCAAGGGAACGCTCTCTCAAATATCTTGTATTTACTGGATAATCAATCAGTAAGCATATGAATTGAACTATTATAATTCAGTATGTATTTGTTAAAAACGGTAAAAATAGTATAAAATTTTATTTCGAACTGATATTATAAATCTTTTAACTTTATTTTCTCAATAAAACAACAATGAAAGATTTTTTAAAGAGTAAAAATCTTAATTTTTATTTGATATAACCAATCTTTGATCTTTTATTAAATAATTGGTTTGTAGGCCATTCCAAGTTTTAAGCTGGGTTAGTGTTATCTTATGTTTGGCTGCTATTTTTATGAGGTTGTCACCTGTTTCAACA
>JAUVCP010000216.1 GCA_030590765.1 Flavobacteriaceae bacterium
AGAAAAATCAAATTTCTTTTACTTTTGACCTTCCTATTCAAAACCAGACTCAAAATAAACAGCCCGAAATTCAGACACTTGAAAATATTAATATCAATGATATTGAGATTGTTGGTCTTGAGGAAATCAAACCGGAACCAATAATTAAAAAAGAGACTATTCGTTATGCTTTAGAAGAAGAATTTGCTCATGAGTTAGATGCATTGAGATCAATACCTAAGGAAAATAAAGAGGTAGATGAAAATTTAAATTTCGAATTGAAGGTTAGAAAAAATGATTTAGAAAGAAATGAAGAGAAAAAGGTAATTATCGATAATGAGGAAAATGATATTTCTCCGTTGAATTTAACCATATCTGAGTTAAGGGACAGGTCTGATGATCGCAAAAGAAAAATGAAAGATTTCAATTATAAGTTCGTTAACAGAATGAATCAGAATATTGAAGAAATTGAAAATCAGCCTGCTTATAAAAGAATGGGTGTTTCTTTAGATGATGTTAGCCCTTCATCGGAAGTGAATAAAGATCAGTCCAGAATGAGCCTTGGAGTAGATGAAAATGATGAAATACAGTTTAGATCAAATAACTCTTTTTTACATGATAATGTTGATTAAATTTAGATTTAGTTCATGAAAAAATCCGGAATAATTATTCCGGATTTTTTTTATTTGAATTTTCAGATATGTTTGTCTAATTCTCTACAACCTCTTCTTCAGCTAACAAAGCAAAGAATTTATTGATATTTGGTAGTATAATAATATTGGTTCGTCTGTTTCTGGCTCTGTTTTCTCTTGTTTCATTATTAGTCAACGGAAGATAACTACTTCTTCCTGCTGGAATCAGCCTGGAAGGATCCACCTTATATTTATTCTGTAATAATCTTGCAATGGCAGTAGATCTCTTAACGCTTAGGTCCCAGTTGTCAATAATATTATCTGTATGAATGGTTCTTGAATCTGTATGACCTTCAATCATTACATCCATGCTTTGCTCTGATTCAAGTACATCGGCTAATTTTTGAAGGAACGAGTATGCTTTGGTATTGATTCTAAAACTTCCTGATCTAAATAATAAGCTATCTGCTACAGAGATCATAATTACTGTTTTGTCAATATTTACATCAATATCTTGTCCTAAGTTATCATCTGCAATTGATTTTTTTAGCTTGTAGGAAATGGCAATATTCATGGAGTCTTTTAATGTTTTGGCTCCAGCCAATTCCTCAGGAGATAATTTTGATATGGTATTGTCCAAATTTTCACGAATATCTTTTGGAAGGACAGTTAGATCATCTCCAACAAATGCCATTTTTTCATCATTGCTTTTTTGGAGGGAATTGTTATCATCCTGCAAAGAGTTTATTTGGCCGTTATAAACCTCGACTCTTTTCTCTATTTTTGCGAATTTTGCTTCTAAATTATCTTTTTCTACTGTAGTTTTTTGCAATTCTCCCTTTGTATTCATATAATCAGTTTCTAATTCTACATATTTCTTTTTAGAAACACATGAACTTAAAGTAGCGATAAGGATTGCAACGATTAGGATTTTTTTTGTCATCATTATAATTTTTAAATGGTTATTGCGGATTATGGTTAGTTCCATTATCCATTTTTTTTATGCAGTAAAACTAATAGTAGAATCTTAAGAGAATCTTAAGTCTGCCCTGAATGAGAGAATTTTTTTAAAAAACTATTTAGATAGCTTTTTAAGCTATAAAATAAATGGTTGGGAAGTAGTATATTTTGGTTTATTGAGATTCATCCGATGATCGATAACCATTGAATATATATGGTCATCGAATGAATTTAATTCTCAATTAGTAATAAATATCTTTTGTGATCTGTTCAATCTAAATACCTGGCAGATCTCCATCGCCTTTTAAAGGCAGATCTGAATCACCGGTTAAATAAATATCTACTGCTCTGGCAGCCTCACGACCTTCATTGATTGCCCAAACGATTAAAGACTGCCCCCTACGCATATCACCTGCTGTAAAAACATGAGGGACATTTGTTTGATAATTTTTTGCTTTGTAATTATCACGTTCATCTAATTTCAAGCCCAATTTATCACTTAAAGAAGTTTCCGGTCCGGTAAAACCAAGTGCCAAAAGTGCCAGATCACAAGGCCATATTTTTTCAGTACCTTTTTTTTCGATCAATTCAGGTCTTTGTCTGGGTTTTATTTTCCATTCTACTTCTACAGTCTTTAATCCGGTTAGATTGCCTTTTTTATCCGTAATAAATTCTTTGGTATTGATTAGCCAGTTCCTATCGCAACCTTCTTTATGTGAACTTGTGGTTTTCAACTGTAAAGGCCAGTAAGGCCAGGGTGTTTTTTTACTTCGGTGAGCCGGAGGTTTTGGCATGATCTCAAAATTAGTGACTGATTTTGCACCTTGTCTGTTTGCAGTGCCAACACAATCAGATCCAGTATCACCACCACCAATTACTATTACATTTTTGTCTTTTGCAGATATTTGTTTTTCATCTATCTTTTTACCAAATAAGAGCTTTGTTTGCTGGGTTAAATAATCCATTGCTTGTTCAACTCCAGTTGCATCAATGCCTTTTGCTGGTAAACTTCTTCTCTCAGTTGCACCCCCACATAAAACTATAGCGTCAAAATCATTTAGTTTTTCAACGGCATAATTCTTCCCGATATGTGCATTGGTAATAAAAGAAATACCTTCTTGTTTTAAAAGATCAACTCTTCTGTCAATAATCCCTTTTTCCAGTTTAAAGTTTGGAATACCATATCTTAAAAGTCCGCCGATATCATCATCTCTTTCAAAAACAGTTACCTGATGACCAGCTCGATTCAATTGTTGAGCTGTTGCCAATCCAGCAGGGCCCGAACCTACCACAGCAACAGAATTACCGGTTCGTTCTTTAGGAGGCCTTGATTTGATCCACCCTTCTTTAAAACCTTTTTCTACAATATTTTTTTCAATATTTTCAATAGATATTGGTTTATCAATAATACCTAAAACACATGATTTTTCACAAGGAGCAGGGCATAGTCTACCAGTAAATTCTGGAAAATTATTGGTAGCATGTAAAATTTCAAGTGCTCTTTTCCATAAATTCCGATGAACATAATCATTAAAATCAGGTATCAAATTCCCTAACGGACAAGCACTGTGACAAAATGGAATACCACATTCCATACAGCGGGAACCTTGGTGTTTTTTATTTATTTCGGTTAAAGGAATAGTGAATTCCTTATAATTTAAAACACGATCTTTAACAGGTTTGTTTTTTTCGTTTAATCTCTTGTAATCAATAAAGCCAGTTATTTTTCCCATTTTTAAGCTGTTGTTAATTGTTTGTTCATCAATTCTTCCTTAGCAAGTCTTTCCAATGCTTTTTTATAGTCTGTTGGCATCACTAATATGAAATCTTTTATGGTATTATCCCAGTCATCTAAAATATTCTTAGCTCTTTCACTGTTTGTATATAGTATATGGTTTTCAATTAAAGATTTTAATTCAGATTCATTTGAATTATCTATATCTTCAAATTCAACCATTTCCATATTGCAAAGTCCATTTCTAAACTTTTTATTTGAGTCATAAACAAATGCAATTCCTCCACTCATTCCAGCCGCAAAATTTCGACCGGTATCGCCTAAAACAACTACTTTTCCTCCGGTCATATATTCACAACCATGATCACCAACTCCTTCTACAACAGCTATTATTCCAGAATTTCGTACGCAAAAGCGTTCTCCAGCAACTCCATTGATATATGCTTCTCCTTTTATTGCACCATAAAAACAAACATTACCAACAATGATATTTTCGGCTGCTTTAAAGTTAGCTTTTATTGGTTTTTTGATGATAATTTTTCCTCCTGATAATCCTTTGCCTAGATAATCATTTGTATTTCCATCAACCTTAAAGGTGATTCCTGAAGTTGTGAAAGCGCCAAAACTTTGTCCTGCAGACCCCGTAAAATTTACATGAAGTGTATCATCTGGTAAACCTGATGCTCCGTAAACCTTTGAAATTTCATTACTGGTAATGGCACCAACCGATCGATCTGTATTATGAATCTTATAGGAGAGTTCCATTTTCTCTTTACGATAAATGGCAAGGTGTGCATCTTGAATGATCTGAAAGTCAAGAACATTTTCTATTTGATGATCTTGTTTTTCTGTATTGTGTTTTGTTCTTGAACTGTAATTTTTAGGCTGGTATAATATATTTGAAAGATCTATTCCTTCTGCTTTATAGTGCTTAATAGCTTTATTTACATTAAGTTTTTGTGACTGACCTACCATTTCTTTAATACTTTTGTAGCCCAAACTTGCCATGATCTCTCTTAACTCTTCCGCAACATAGTACATAAAATTAATTATATGTTCAGGTTTTCCTTTAAAGTTTTTTCTTAATTCAGGATCCTGGGTTGCAATTCCAACCGGACAAGTATTCAAATGGCATTTTCGCATCATGATACAACCTGAAGCCACTAATGGTGCTGTTGCAAATCCAAATTCTTCTGCGCCAAGCAAACAGGCAACAGCTACATCACGACCGGTTTTTAATTGTCCGTCGCACTCTAAAACAATCCTGCTTCTTAGATGATTTAAAACCAGAGTTTGTTGGGTTTCGGCTATTCCTAATTCCCAAGGTAAACCTGCATGTTTTAAGGATGTCAAAGGTGATGCTCCGGTACCACCGTCAAAACCAGAAATTAAAATTACGTCTGCTTTGGCTTTGGCAACACCTGCTGCAATAGTTCCAACTCCAACTTCAGATACTAATTTAACATTAATCCTTGCTTTTCGATTCGCATTTTTAAGATCAAAAATCAATTGAGACAGATCTTCAATAGAATAGATATCGTGATGAGGAGGTGGTGAGATCAATCCTACATAGGGAGTAGAATTTCTTACTTCTGCAATCCATGGATAAACTTTTTCTCCGGGAAGTTGTCCTCCTTCTCCGGGTTTTGCCCCCTGAGCCATTTTGATCTGAATTTCCTTGGCATTGGTTAAATAATTGCTACTAACACCAAATCTTCCTGAGGCAACCTGTTTAATTGCTGAGTTTCTACTATCACCA
>JAUVCP010000325.1 GCA_030590765.1 Flavobacteriaceae bacterium
GTAATTGCTACTCTTTCAAAACTCATAATTTAAGTTTAAAAAAAGTTGTATCAAAAATAATCACTTTTGATACAACCTCTTTATTATTCATCTTCTACTAAAAGAAACCTAATTTATTCTTGTCGTAAGAGATCAACATATTTTTTGTTTGACGATAATGATTCATCATCATCAAATGATTTTCTCTACCAAAACCAGATTTTTTATAGCCTCCAAAAGGAGCATGCGCCGGATAAGCATGATAATTATTTACCCAAACTCTACCTGCTTTGATCGCCCTAGGTATTTGATATAACTGATGTGCATCTCTTGTCCAAACACCTGCTCCAAGTCCGTAGAGCGTATCATTAGCTATTTCGAGTGCTTCCGCTTCATCTTTAAATTTTGTCACCGCCAATACCGGACCGAAAATTTCTTCCTGAAAAATTCTCATTTTATTATGCCCTTCTAATAAAGTAGGCTGAATATAATATCCTTTTGACAGATCTCCATCCAGTTTACAAACTTTGCCACCAGTCAATACTTTTGCACCTTCATCTTTTCCTATATTGATATAAGAAATTATTTTTTCATACTGATCATTAGATGCCTGTGCTCCCATCATGGTATTTACATCGTAAGGATCTCCCATAATAATGGCTTCTGTTCTTTCAATCACTTTTGCCATAAACTTATCATAGATACCTTCCTGTACCAGTAATCTGGAAGGGCAAGTACAAACTTCTCCCTGGTTAAACGCAAACAGAACAGCTCCTTCAATAGCTTTATCTAAAAAAGCATCATCTTCATCCATTACACTGTTAAAGAAAATATTTGGAGACTTCCCTCCTAATTCCATTGTTACCGGGTTTAGATTTTTCGAAGCATACTGCATAATTAATTGTCCGGTTGTTGTTTCACCAGTAAATGCTACCTTATCAACACCTGAATTAGATGCCAAGGGTTTACCTGCTTCCGGACCAAAACCGTGAATTATATTTACTACTCCCGGAGGAAATACATCTGCTATTTTCTCCATCAATAAAGTTGCTGTTGATGGTGTTTGCTCTGCGGGTTTTAGTATCACACAATTACCAGC
This sequence comes from Flavobacteriaceae bacterium, assembly GCA_030590765.1. GTDB lineage: Bacteria > Bacteroidota > Bacteroidia > Flavobacteriales > Flavobacteriaceae > Lutimonas. Next base: position 1,079 of record JAUVCP010000325.1, read on the forward strand.
TGCTAGCGCGGGTGGCAATTTCCATGACAACATTAATAGAGGAAAATTCCATGGGATGATCTGCGCAACAACTCCTAAAGGCTCTTTGATATTCATCGACAATGTATTCTCATCCAGTTCAGTCGCTGTTCCCTCTTCAGATCGTATAACAGCTGCAAAATATCGCCAGTGATCAATTGCCAATGGAATATCTGCGTTCAAAGTTTCCCTGATTGGTTTTCCATTGTCGCATGTTTCCACTAAAGCAAATTCTTCTAAATTGGCTTCAATAATATCTGCTACTTTATTTAACAAAGCTGCTCTGGTTGCTGCTGCAGTATTTCCCCAGGCGTCTTTAGCAGCATTTGCGGCATCTACTGCATTTTGCACATCTTCTTTTCCTGATCGGGCATATTTGGCAATTACAGAATTATCAATGGGTGATCTATTCTCAAAATATTCACCTCCAACCGGATTATCAAATTTTCCATTGATAAAATTTCCATACTTTTCTTTAAATTTTGGTTTTGCATAACTCATAAATATTCTTTTTAGGTTTGTATTAATTCCTTAAAGTTAACATTATTTTACTAAATAAAAACTAACAACTAAAAATCAGTGATTAACTATCAGGTTTTTTCGCATTAATTTTAAATCTAAAATGCAGTTTGAGGATGAATTTTGATTAATTCTCAAAATCTAAATTTGTACAAATAGAAAACAATTCTTATGTTTACTTTTGTAACAATTCCAAAAAAAAATGAAACATCAAATACTACTATTTCTAATATTAATAATCTAAGTTTCTTTTTCTATAAATTCTAATGGACCTCCTCCAAAAAAACCGATTCAATTAGAAGAATTAACCATTGCACAAATTCAAAAAAAATATCAAACAGGCGAATTTACCATTCAACAGGTAGTACAAACCTATTTAAACAGAATTAATAGTATTGATAAAAATGGACCAGCTCTAAATTCGGTTATTGTAGTTAATCCTGATGCCATGAAAATAGCTGTTGAATTGGATAAAGAATTGAAAGCCGGTAAAAGCAGAGGTTCAATGCATGGTATCCCGGTTATTTTAAAAGATAATATTGATACAAATGATAAGATGCCAACAACCGCAGGTTCAAGGGCTTTATCAAATAATTTTCCTTTGCAGGATAGTTTTATTGCAAAACAATTAAGAGCTGCCGGTGCAGTGATCTTAGGAAAAGCCAATTTAAGCGAATGGGCTAATTTCAGAGGAATGAAATCTACGAGTGGTTGGAGCGGCATAGGCGGGTTAGGCAAAAACCCATATCTTCTTGACAGAAACACCTGCGGTTCCAGTTCGGGTTCTGCAGTTTCCGTATCAGCAAATTTAACAACTGTTGCTATTGGTACAGAAACCAATGGATCTATTGTTTGCCCTTCGCAAACCAATGGTGTGGTAGGATTTAAACCGACTGTTGGATTGGTAAGTCGTACAGGTGTTATTCCAATCTCATATACCCAAGATTCTCCCGGCCCGATAACAAGAACTGTAGAAGATGCAGCCATTTTATTAAGCACTTTGGTTGGAACGGATTCTGCTGATAAAAAAACACTGGAAAGTAAAGGACATTTCCATAAAAATTATACCCAGTTCTTAAAAAAAGATGGACTAAGAGGAAAAAGAATTGGACTGTATGCAGCACCCTCAAAAAGCAACAAAGAGGTTACTACATTATTAGACAAAGCGGGAGCTTATATTAAAAGTCAGGGAGCTGAGGTTGTGATATTAGATGAAATAATAAAATCCGAAGCAGGTCAATATGAAATGGATATATTGACCTATGAATTTCATCAGGGTGTAAATGATTATTTAAAAACACTTTCTTCAAGTGTTAAAGTGAAAACTGTATCAGATATCGTAACTTTTAACAAAAATAACCCTATTGAATTGAAATATTTTGGGCAGGAATTTTTGGAAATGAAACCAATTAGTAAATTGAAATATGAAGAATCACTAAAAAAGATGCTCAAAGGAAGTCGTAAAGATGGTATCGACAAAGTTTTAAAGAAGTACAATCTGGATGCAATCATGGCTCCAACAGGAGGTCCTGCCTGGAAAACCGATCTGAAAAATGGAGATACTGTTGAAATTGGTAGTGCCGGACCTGCTGCAATGGCAGGTTATCCTATTATTACCATACCCATGGGATTTGTTGGAGAATTACCGGTAGGAATATCCTTTTTCGGAACTGCATGGAGCGAACCTGTTTTACTGCAAATTGCCTTTGCTTATGAACAAGGAACAAAACACAGAAAAATGCCTAAGTTTTTAAAAACAAACTAGATTATAATCCACAACCTCAAAATAGGCCTTGATCTTAGTATTGGAATAATCCTTTGGTAAATTTCCTG
>JAUVCP010000198.1 GCA_030590765.1 Flavobacteriaceae bacterium
GGATTTGTTCAAGACATGCTTGACGCAGGTGGTTCATCCTTCAGTCACGAAGCAATCTTAAAAGGTGTAAAAGCCAAAGAGATTACAGATTCTTTTGAAGATGCTATTGGTAAAACAAAGCTTCCAAAGAAAATCTCAATCAAAGATGTTCCTTTAAACTTTTCAGCATTTATAAAGAGCTGTGTCATTTCTTTAGGTGTATTTCCACCAATTCTTGCAAAAAATCTTGCACGTGCACCTATTGCCAATTCACCTGGCTGAAAAGGAGGCTGTGTATTTCCATAAGGTGATGATTTCGTTTTTTGACCGATTAATGAAGTTGGTGAAAACTGTCCTTTGGTTAAACCATAAATCTCATTGTTAAAAAGAACTATATTCAGATCAATATTTCTTCTTAATACATGAATAAAATGATTACCTCCAATGGCCATTGAGTCACCATCACCGGTTGCTACCCAAACACTTAAATTTGGATTTGCCAGTTTTACTCCACTGGCAATTGCTGGTGCTCTTCCGTGAATACTATGCATTCCGTAAGAATCAACATAATATGGAAAACGAGACGAACAACCAATACCTGAAATAAAAACTACATCTTCTTTTTTAACACCCATTTCTGGAAGTGCCTTTAACATTGATCTTAAAATCACATAATCATCACATCCTGGACACCATCTTACTTCCTGATCACTTTGAAAATCTTTGAACGTATATTTTTTTACTGCTACTTCTCCCATTTTAAATATCTTTTAATAAAGTTTTAAATTTTGCTTTTAGATCAACCACTGAAAATGGAAGTCCTTGAACCTTATTGTATTGTAAAAAATCGTATTGATTAAATTTACCTTTCAACACAAAAGATAACTGACCTTTATTTAGCTCACAAACAATTATTTTTTTGTATTTAGCAAATACATCAGCCGTATTTTTTGGCATTGGATTTAAATAAGTAAAATGTACATGTCCAATACTTACACCTTCTTTATTTAATTCTCTTACAGCAGAATGTAAACTACCGTAAGTTCCTCCCCAACCAACTACAAGCAGGTCACCTTCCTGATCAAATTCAGGTTTTAATGCTGGAATATGGTTTGCAACACGCCTTACTTTTTCTGCTCTTATATCTGTCATTTGCTCATGGTTTAATGGCTCTTGAGAAACATTACCTGTTAACTCATCTTTTTCTAAACCACCTATTCTATGTTCCAATCCGGGAGTCCCTGGAATTGCCCAGTTTCGTGCTAACTTATCATTATCTCTATCAAATGGACCTGTCTCATCAGAATCACCAGTTATAATTCTTGGTGTAATACTTGGCATTTCATTGATGGATTTTATTTTCCAAGGCTCTGACCCATTTGCTATATAACCATCCGTTAATAAAATAACCGGAGTCATATGTTCCACTGCTAATCTTGATGCTTCAAAAGCAAAATCAAAACAATTTGCAGGAGTGCTTGCTGCAATAACAATTATAGGACTTTCACCATTACGACCATACATTGCCTGTAATAAATCTGATTGCTCTGTTTTTGTTGGCATTCCTGTAGAAGGACCACCACGTTGAACGTTTACAATTACTATTGGTAACTCTGTCATCATAGCCAAACCGATTGCTTCACCTTTTAAAGCCAAACCTGGCCCCGATGTTGTAGTTATTGCAAGATTACCTGCAAATGCTGCTCCAATGGTTGATGTAACACCTGCAATTTCATCTTCTGCCTGAAAAGCTTTTACGCCAAAATGCTTATGTTTTACCAACTCGTGTAAAATATCGGTTGCTGGAGTAATCGGATATGATCCTAAATACAACTCCAAACCTGATTTTTCAGCTGCAGCTAAAAAGCCCCAGGCTGTTGCTGTGTTTCCATTTACGATTCTATAGGTGCCTTTTGGCATTTTAGAAGGAGCAATAGCGTATGAGTTAGGAATCAATTCTAAAGTTTCTGAATAAAAATATCCGGCTTTTATCACTTTTGAATTTGCCTCGGCAATTAAAGGTTTAAATTTAAATTTCTTATTAAAGAAATCTAATGTATGATTTATATCTCTGTTATACATCCAATATACCATACCTAAAGCAAACATATTTTTACTTCGTACTATACTTTTATTATCTAAGCCTAGATCTTTTAAAGCCTCTCTTGTTAAAGAAGTCATTGCCACTTCAATAACACGATAATTGTCTAAACTACCATCTTCCAATGGATTTGTATCATATTCGGCTTTTTGTAAATTCTTTTTAGTAAAAGAATCTGTATCTACAATAATAGTATGACCTGGTTTAACTGCTACCAAATTCGTTTTTAATCCTGCTGGATTCATTGCTACTAAAAGATCAAGATCATCACCAGGAGTGCTAATCTCAACACTTCCAATATTTACCTGAAATCCTGAAACTCCATACAAACTGCCTTGCGGTGCTCTAATTTCTGAAGGATAATTTGGAAAAGTGGATACATCATTTCCAAACATTGCAGAGGTATCTGTAAACTGTGTACCTGTAAGTTGCATTCCATCACCCGAATCGCCAACAAACCGTATTACAACAGCATTAACTTGTTCTACCTTTTTTTTAGAAGTAGATTTTATTTTATCTAGTGTCATTATAACTTTTTAAAATTTCGTAAAAATAGTCTTTTTCTAAGTTTTAGAAAAATACAGCGCCAAAATTAATCCAGACTTATACACCAATATATGATTTTTATCACATAAGTCAGTAATGTAATTAATGTTACTACAATTAGTACAAAATATGCTATTTGGAATTGTTCTAAATTTCAAACACATCAATTTATTAGATAAATTTATTTAACTTTGCTTCAATATTTAAAACTAAATAATAATAATTATGGCTATTATAATAACAGACGAATGTATTAACTGCGACGCATGTGTTGCTGAATGTCCAAATAATGCTATTTACGAACCAGATCAAGAATGGTCTTATTCTGATGAAACAGCACTTAGTGGAATGGTAACTTTACCAGGTTCAGGAGAAGAAGTAGATGCAACCGAAGAAAACGAAGCTCTCAGTGATGAGTTTTACTTTATTGTAACTGATAAATGTACTGAATGTAAAGGTTTCCACGATGAACCACAATGTGCATCCGTTTGTCCGGTTGACTGTTGCGTTCCTGATGAAGATCATGAAGAAACCGAAGAGCAATTATTGGCTAAAAAAGCTTGGTTACACGGTGAGTAATTTTTTACAAAAATTAAACTTAAGACTGCTTCAATTCAATTTGAAGCAGTTTTTTTATACCTTTATGCAACCTTAGATACACAAATTGACAAAATCATGTGTTTTTAAGGTTTTCACAAAACACAATGATTTATATCATTATTTAAATGATTTAATCCTAGTACTTTTACGGCCTCAAATTTAAAAGTAATATTTTATTATTATTTTTAAATTCTAAAAAGGGCTTTAATCTAAAAAATTCAATGTTAAATAATAACAAAAATGGAAAAAAATTCTAAAAAAATTATTTGTGATGGAAATGAGGCGGTAGCACTCATTGCACATAAAACAAATGAAGTTTGTGCTATTTATCCTATTACGCCTTCTTCTCCTATGGGAGAGCATGCTGAGGCATATAGTTCAAAAAATATGACCAATATATATGGTGAAATTCCTAATGTTGTTGAAATGCAAAGTGAAGGTGGGGCAGCAGGAGCTGTTCACGGAGGTTTACAAGGAGGTGCTTTAACTACAACTTTTACTGCTTCTCAAGGTTTATTGCTTATGATTCCTAATATGTATAAAATTGCTGGGGAACTTTTGCCAACAGTTTTTCATATAGCAGCCAGAACTCTTGCTACTCACGCACTATCAATTTTTGGTGATCACTCCGATGTTATGGCAACACGCCAAACTGGTTTTGCCATGTTATTTGGTGGTTCTGTACAAGAAGCACATGATTTTGCTTTGATCTCTCAAGTAGCAACATTAAAATCAAGAGTTCCTTTCTTAAATATTTTTGATGGATTCCGTACATCTCATGAAATCCAAAAAATTGATGGTATATCTGATGATACGATCAAGGCTATGATGCCTTTTGACAAAGTGCTGGAACACAGAGAGCGTGCTTTAAATCCTAAAAATCCAGTAATTAGAGGAACCGCACAAAATCCTGATTTATTTTTCCAGGCGCGTGAAGCTGCTAATTCATATTTTGATCAAACTCCGGCTATCGTACAGGAAACAATGGATGAGTTTTATGAACATACAGGTCGTAAATACTCACTTTTCTATTATATAGGACACCCTGAAGCGGAAAAAATTATTGTCTTAATGGGATCTGGTCAAGGACCTGTAATAGAAACCATTGAAACAATGGTAGAGCAAGGTGAAAAAGTAGGAGCTTTAATTATCCGCTTGTATCGTCCTTTTGATATGGATTACTTTATCGATAAAATACCTGATACTGTAAAAAGTATTGCAGTAATGGACAGAACAAAAGAATCTGGAAGTGTAGGAGAGCCCGTTTATCTTGATGTGGTTACAGCATTTGTAGAAAGTGGTAAAGCCATGCCAAAAATAGTTGGTGGTCGTTACGGACTTTCATCAAAAGAATTCACTCCTGCAATGGTAAAAGCAATTTATAATAATCTTGATGAAGAAACTCCTAAAAATCACTTTACAGTAGGTATTATTGATGATGTTACCAAAACTCATATTGAAGTGGGTGATGTTTTCCAAACTAAAAAATCTACTTTTAATAGTCTTTTCTATGGTTTAGGATCTGATGGTACAGTAAGTGCCAATAAGAACTCCATTAAAATCATTGGAGATACTACTGAAGGTTATGCACAGGGATATTTTGTTTATGACTCAAATAAAGCAGGTTCCCAAACCATTTCACATTTACGTTTTGGTCCTGACCCAATTTACTCTACCTATCTAATAAATACTGCTGATTTTATAGCTTGTCATCAATATAATTTTATTGAGACGTATGACATGCTTAAAAAAGTAAAAAAAGGAGGTACTTTCTTACTGAATGCACCTTATTCCAAAGATGAGATCTGGGATAAATTACCAGCAAAAGCACAGGAACAGATTATTGAGAAAGAAGTTAACTTTTACGTTATAGATGCAACCAAAGTTGCCCATGATGCAAATTTAGGTCGTAGAACCAATACAATCTTACAAACCTGTTTCTTTGCCATATCAGGAATTCTACCAAAAGATGAAGCAATCAAACGAATTAAAGAAGCCATTGTAAAATCGTACTCTCACAAAGGAGATGCTGTTATACAGATGAACTTTAATGGTGTTGATAA
>JAUVCP010000272.1 GCA_030590765.1 Flavobacteriaceae bacterium
TTTACAGCATTCAAACTACTTTTACCTGTGCTGATCAGATCTTCAACAACCACTACATTCTGACCACTGTCCAAAAACCCTTCAATTTGATTTTTTCTGCCGTGTTTTTTAGGTTCAGGCCTTACATAAACAAAAGGAACACCTAATTCTTGTGCGACCAAAACTCCAATAGCAATAGCTCCTGTGGCAACACCGGCAATCACATCAGGTTTTCCATGTTTTTCTTCAATAGTTTTAACCAGATTTTCTCTGATATAATTTCGAATAGGAACATAAGATAATGTTACTCTGTTATCGCAATAAATTGGTGAAAACCAACCTGAAGCCCACGTAAAATAATCTTTTGGCTGTAATTTTATTGCTTTTATGGATAAAAGTAATTCAGCAGTTTTTTTTGCCGTATTTTTGTTTAAAATCATACTGCACATGTATACAATTTTTAAAAATGAATGCACAATTATTTTAACAGATTCACTTAAAACTAAAGTTGATTTTAACTTTTTTTACTGGGAAGATTTTGATGTGAATGTATTTCTTCAAGATTGCAATACAAGTAATCCTTCAACTACATATTTATATCACTCTGATTTAGAATTTCTATGGAAAGAATTCCAAAAAAAATTCAAGATTATTGAAGCAGCTGGTGGTGTGGTTTTTAATAAAAAAAAGAAGTTGCTTTTTATTTTTAGAAATGAAAAATGGGATCTTCCCAAAGGGAAAGTTGAAAAAGGAGAATCCATACAAGAAACTGCCTTAAGAGAAGTACAGGAAGAATGCGGTATAGTTGATTTAAATCTTAAAGAATTCATTATGAAAACCTACCATATTTACGATGAAAAGAGCAATCAAATTCTTAAAATATCACATTGGTTTAAAATGAACAGTGATGAAAAAGAGTTTATTCCTCAACTGGAAGAAGATATTACAAAGGTGGAATGGAAAGACCATATTGGAGTTCAAAATGCAATAAAAAACACTTATCCAAACATTAAGTTATTGATTAAAAGCATAATTAGTTAGGATTTTAGTTGTATTTTTGCCGACTTCTAAAAAAATCAATAATTAATTAGCATGACTGAATTTATTTCAAAGAGACTTCCCAATGTAAAAAATGATATTTTATCCGGAATAACTGTAGCACTGGCTTTGGTGCCAGAAGCTGTTGCCTTTGCTTTTGTAGCAGGTGTTGATCCATTGGTGGGACTTTATGCTGCATTCATGGTTGGCTTGATCACCTCCATTTTTGGTGGCAGACCTGGAATGATCTCAGGAGCAACCGGGGCACTTGCAGTTGTAATGGTTACCCTAGTTGCAAGAGGTAACGAAATGGGAGTACCCGGTGAAAATTTGGGACTTTATTATCTTTTTGCAACCGTTATTCTAATGGGTTTTATTCAAGTCATGGCAGGTGTTTTAAAACTTGGAAAATTTGTTAGACTCATACCGCATTCTGTAATGCTGGGCTTTGTTAATGGTTTGGCTATCGTTATCTTTTTATCACAATTGGGTATGTTTAAAGAAAAGGTAGGAGGAGAAGAACTTTGGCTTCAGGGAACCGAACTTTACCTAATGGTTGGATTGGTCGCCTTAACCATGTTCATGATGTTAGGAATGCCAAAAATAAAGTATTTAAAGAAATTACCTGAGGCTTTGATTGCCATACTGGTAGTGTCTTCTATTGTTATCTTTTTTAATTTAGATGTTGCTACTGTTGGTTCTTTTATTAGAGATGGTGGTGGCGAAGGGCTAAAAGGAGGCTTACCAACATTACATTTAGAAACATTTCAAAAAATTCCATTTACATGGGAAACGATCAAGTTTATTTTGCCATATGCAGTTATTTTGGCAGCTATTGGTTTGATTGAGTCACTAATGACCTTAAATTTAATTGATGACCTTACGGAAACACGTGGTAATGCAAATAAAGAATGTATTGCACAAGGAAGTGCTAATGTGGTGACAGGTTTATTTGGTGGTATGGGAGGTTGTGCCATGATTGGGCAATCTATTATCAACATAAAATCGGGTGGTAGAGGAAGGTTATCCGGAATCATTGCAGCCTTGACCCTTTTGAGTTTTATTTTATTTGCTTCTGGATTGATAGAACAAGTTCCAATAGCAGCATTAGTAGGTGTTATGTTTATGGTAGTAATTGGTACATTTGCATGGAGTAGTTTTAGAATTCTAAATAAAATTCCAAGAACTGATGTTTTTGTTCTCATATTAGTTTCTGCTTTAACCGTGATGTTTGATCTTGCCATTGCAGTTTTTGCCGGTGTAATTATTAGTGCCTTGGTATTTTCATGGGAAAATGCGGTTAGAATTAGAGCTAGAAAACATTTTAAGGAAGATGGCACTAAAGTATACGAAATCTGGGGGCCTCTTTTCTTCGGGTCTATCTCTACTTTCAATTCTAAATTTGATGCGAAAAATGATACGGATCAAGTTGAAATTGACTTTATGGAATCTCGTGTCAGTGATCACTCAGCAATTGAAGCTGTGAGCAGTATTGTTGAAAAGTATGAAACTGCTGGTAAAACAGTCCATTTAAAACACTTAAGTGAAGAGTGTAAATTATTATTGCATAAAAACAGTCCGAAATTTAGATCTATAATTATTGATGCTATTGATGATCCAAGGTATCATGTAGTTGAAAATCCAGAAGAGTTCAATTAATCCTAACTGAATAAGATTTTAAAGTGTTATTTCAAAGTCTTTGTAAACGTAGTATTAACGAAGTGTGGCAATCTCAAATCACCACATCGTTTATACTTCTCTTCTTATGAAAACGATTAAGTATTTCTTATCATTTACCTCAAACTAGCCAAACTCTCTTTAAGCATTGCAATTTTAGCTTTAGCATCTGATTCTTTTTTACGTTCATTTATAATTACTTGCTCTGGTGCATTATTTACAAAACGTTCATTGCTCAATTTCTTATGTACTGAAGTTAAGAAACCTTCTGCATATTTTAATTCTTCTTCCAGTTTTTTAATTTCTTCTTCTACATTGATATTTTCACCCATTGGGATAAAATATTCGTTGGATTTCACTCTAAATGAGAGTGCTCCTTCTTTCTTTTCATTTACATATTCCAATTTAGAAATATTTCCAAGTTTGGAAATGATCACATCAAAATCTGTATTTTCTTTTTCATTATTCATTATAAAAAGCTCAACAGTATCTTTAAATGCAATATTCTTTTCTTTACGGATATTTCTGATTCCCGAAATAACTCCTGCAGCAAATTCAAATTCTTTTACCAATTCTTCATTCGTATTTTCAACAGAAGGCCATGGTGAAATTATCAATGCTTCATCCGTTGTTCTTTCTTTCACTAATTGCCATATTTCTTCTGAAATAAATGGCATAAAAGGATGAAGAATTTTTACGATCTTCTCAAAATTTACAATAGTTTGTTTATAAGTTTTAGCATCTATCGGCTTTTGGTATGCCGGTTTTACCATTTCTAAATACCAAGAAGAAAAATCATCCCAGATAAATTTATAGGTAGTCATCAATGCTTCTGAAATTCTATATCCTTTATATGATCTTTCCAGATCGAGTAATACTTTGTCTAATTTTGCATCAAACCATTTTACAGATTGTTTTGCAGATTCTGGTTGTTCGATTATATCAGAAACTTCCCATCCTTTTACCAGTCGGAATGCATTCCATATCTTATTTGAAAAATTACGCCCTTGTTCACAAAGACCTTCATCAAAAGGCAGGTCATTTCCGGCAGGAGAAGTCAATAACATACCAACTCTAACTCCATCGGCACCATATTTTTCCATCAAACCTATAGGATCTGGTGAATTACCCAATGATTTACTCATTTTCCGTCCCTGCTTATCACGAACAATTCCGGTAAGGTAAACATTCTCAAACGGCTTTTCACCTCTGTATTCATAACCGGCAATGATCATTCGTGCCACCCAAAAGAATAAAATTTCAGGAGCAGTAACCAGATCACGGGTTGGATAATAATAATTTATATCTTCATTTTCAGGATTTCTGATTCCGTCAAAAACAGAAATTGGCCATAACCACGACGAGAACCATGTATCTAATGCATCTTCATCTTGTTTAAGATCTGCTGCTGTTAAAATTTTACCTGTTTTATCACTGGCCAACTGTACTGCTTCTTCAATAGTTTTTGCAAC
>JAUVCP010000054.1 GCA_030590765.1 Flavobacteriaceae bacterium
TTAGAAATTGACACAAAAGTAAAAGTAAAATACTGTCGTTTTAAGAGAAACGGAATAAAGTATATTGACTATAAAGATCCTGATTTCTTAATGTATTTGGTAAACGAACAAGGTAAGATCTTACCTCGTAGATTAACTGGTACATCGTTAAAATATCAACGTAAAGTATCTCAAGCAATTAAAAGAGCGCGTCATTTGGCTTTAATGCCTTATGTAGGTGATATGTTAAAATAATTAATAAGATTTAGATTATGGAACTTATATTAAAACAAGACGTAGCTAATTTAGGATTTAAAGATGATGTTGTATCTGTAAAAAATGGATATGGTCGTAATTATTTAATTCCTCATGGATACGCAGTTTTGGCAACATCTTCTGCAAAGAAAGTTTTAGCCGAGACTTTGAAACAAAGAGCTTATAAAGAGCAAAGTATTGTTGATAAAGCAAATAAAGTTGCTGAAGCCATCAAAGCTTTAGAATTAAAAATTGCTGCAAAAGTTGGTGAAGGTGATAAATTATTTGGATCTATTAGCAATGCCAATATTTCTGAAGAACTTGGAAAAGTTGGTCATGAACTAGAAAAAAAGTTTATTACTATTGCCGGAGGTATAGTAAAACGCTTAGGAAAATACGATGCTAAAGTAAGATTACACAGAGATGTTATTGTTGATTTACCTTTTGAAGTTATCGCTGAGAAATAATAATTAACAAATAGTTAATAAAATATTATCAAATTAAAAAGCCTGTCACGAATGTGACAGGCTTTTTTTTTACATTTGCGGCTAACTCAATTTTTAAAATTAATATTATGACAAAAAAATCCTTTCTAACCTTATTCTTTACTTTTGTAATTACCTTGGCTGGTTTTTCTCAAGTTACAACTTCATCCATGCGTGGTAATGTGTCTGACGATTCAAATCAAGGACTACCTACCGCCAGTGTAGTTGCTGTTCATACCCCAACCGGTACAAAATACGGAAGCGCTACCAATTTTGATGGTGTGGTAAATTTACGAAATATGCGTGTTGGCGGACCTTACACCATTACTATTAGCTATGTAGGTTTTAAAACCCAAGAGATCAAAGATGTTTATTTGAATTTAGGCTCCTCTTTTGATTTTAACGTTGTAATGAAATCTGATAGCCAATCACTAGATGAAGTAGTAATTAAGGCTGCAAATGATGATACATTCGGAAATGATCGTACAGGAGCTGAGACCAACATAGGAAAAAAAGCTATGGCAACCTTACCTACCATCTCTAGATCTATTAGTGATTTTACACGTTTTGAACCTTCAGCAGGTGTTGACGGTTCCTTCGGTGGTAGTAACAATTCTTTTAACAACTATTCTTTAGATGGATCTGTTTTTAGTAATCCTTTTGGATTAGACTCTCCTACTCCTGGAGGGCAAACAGGTTCTAATCCTATATCATTAGATGCAATTGAACAAATTTCTGTTTCTATTGCTCCATATGATGTAACACAATCAGGTTTTACAGGTGCTTCTATAAATGCTGTAACCAAAAGTGGTACAAATGAATTTCATGGTACAGTGTACGGCTATTTCAGAAATGAGAGCATGACTGGAAGTAAAGTGAAGGGAGATGATGTTTTTAATGGTGATCTGGAACAAAAACAATACGGTTTTAGTATTGGAGGACCAATTATCAAAAATAAATTATTTTTCTTTGCAAACTTTGAAAAGGATGATCGTACAGATCTTGGCTCTCCTTGGACGCCAAATAAAGGAACAGGAAATGCATCTGAATCCAGAGTTTTAGAAACGGATCTGGTTGCTGTACAAGACTTTTTAGGAGGTTTAGGGTATGATACCGGTGCTTATGAAAACTATACACATGCAACAGAATCTACCAAAGGAATCATTAAATTAGACTGGAATATCAATGACAATAACCGTTTAGCGATTGTCTATAACTTTTTAGATGCTTCTAAAGAAAAACCTGCACACCCGACTGCCTTGGCTTTTAGAGGCCCGAGTGCCAACACTTTACAATTTGAAAATGCTGGTTATGAAATCAATAATGAGTTGAATTCTATTTTATTCGAATTGAATTCAAATATTACGGACAATATTTCAAATAAACTACAGGTTGGTTATACATCTTTTAATGATTTTAGAAATTCAATGTCAACTCCGGCACCAAGTTTTACCATATTAAAAGATGGTTCTCCTTATATTATTGCTGGTCATGAACCATTTTCTATCAATAATAAATTAGAACAATCTGTTTTTCAATTCACCAATAACATGACTTATTTTACAGGTAATCACGTTGTTACACTTGGCATTTCTTTTGAAAAATTTAAATTTGGAAACTCCTTCAACCTTGGTTCTTATGGTGCACGTGGTGTATTTTTCCCAACTTCAGGATCTGTTGATGAATTTATCAACGACCCTTCTATAGCTGCAGACCTTCAAACTGCACAAGATTTACACAATGGTTATGTTGCTGCCGGACAAGGAAATCCCGGTGGATTTAACTGGTATAAAACAGATGTTGGTCAAATGGCTTTTTATTTACAGGATGAATGGTCAGCAACTGATGATCTTAAATTAACATTTGGAGTACGATTTGATAAACCTTTGTATTTTAATAGCTCAAATTACGCACAAGAATTTATTGACACTCAATGTTGCTATGATCCTTCTATTGAATATTACGATCCAAAAACTGGAGATCCTGCGTTCTTTGATAGTACCAAAATGCCAACAGGTGACATCTTGATTTCTCCAAGATTTGGATTTAACTGGGATGTTAAAGGTGATAACACTTTTCAGGTTCGTGGTGGATCAGGTATCTTTACAGGAAGATTTCCTTTTGTATGGTTAGGCAACCAGGTTGGTGCTCCTAACTTCTTCTTTTATGAAGTTGTAGATCCTGATTTTAAATGGCCTTCTGTTTGGCGTTCAAACGTAGGAGTTGACTATAAATTTGCTAATGGACTGGTTGCGACTACAGACTTTAGTTACACAAAAGATATCAATGCTGCTCATGTTCAAAACTGGGGATTGAAACCTCCAACAGCAACTTTAGCAGGAGTTGATGATCGTGCTATTTACAGTATTGCAGATAAATCTACACTACCATGGGGAGATCCAACAAGTGCTTATGTTTTTACAAATTCTGATAAAGGAAGAACTATCAACTGGTCGGCTAAATTGAGCAAAAATTTTCAGAATGATTTCTATTTTAGTGTTGCATACAATTATTTAAATGCACAAAATGTGAACTCTATTGAAGCAGAAATTACTGGTGATGCTTTTGTTGGAAACCCTGCTTTAGGAAATGTAAATGATGATGTTTTAGCGTATTCAAAATATGGAAATGACCATAGATTTTTAGGAATCATCAGTAAAAAATGGACCTATGGAAGAGATAAATTTGCAACAACCATCTCTTCTTTTATGGAATATAGACAAGGAAATAGATTCAATTACACTTATGGTGGTGACATTAATAATGATGGTTCTGGTCTTAATGACTTGATCTATATCCCGACCAGTTCTGAGCTAAACCAAATGAATTTTGCTAGTCCTGGAATGGCAACCGACTTTGATAATTTTATTGCTCAGGATGATTATTTAAGCGGGAGAAGAGGTGAATATGCTGAACGTTATGGAGCTATTTCCCCATGGGTAGGAAAAATTGATGTAAAAGTTTTACAGGATTTTAACTTCAATATCAAAGAAAAAAAACAAACGGTTCAGTTAAGTATTGACATATTGAATTTTGGTAATATGTTGAACTCAGATTGGGGAGTTATCCAACAGCCTAATTCTATTCAGCCTATTGGTGTTTCTGTTGATTCAGGCACAAACGTACCTACTTATTCATTTGATGGAAATCTTACTAAAACTTATGGTTATGACACAAGTTTGCTATCCAGATGGCAAATGCAAGTAGGTTTAAGATATATTTTCTAAACTAAACTCCCCTCTTGAGAGGGGATTAAGGGGTGTGTTTTTAAAACATGTCTAAAAGAATCTAATAGAACCGCTTTGATTTTCGAAGCGGTTTTTTTGTACATTTAAACCAGAATAAAACATTAATGATTTGAAATATGATCCAGGTACCAGAAATTCCGAACTTAATTTACTTTGCCATTCCTTTTTTTATAGCAACTCTGATCATTGAATCCATTATCACTTCTAAAAAAAATATGAATTCTTACACTCTAAAAGATGCTTCAGCATCTATTTCTATGGGTTTGGGAAATGTATTTTTAGGGGTTTTTGCAAAAATAATAGTGCTCGCGGCTCTGACTTATGTGTATATGAATTTTAGATTATTCACAATACCTTTTGTTTGGTGGGCATGGATTTTGATATTCTTTGCAGAAGACTTTGCTTATTACTGGTTCCACAGAATTAGTCATGAAAATCGATTTTTTTGGGCTTCTCATGTCATTCACCATTCCTCACAAAAATATAATTTAAGTACTGCACTACGTCAAACTTGGACTGGTAGCTTTGTTTCTTTTATATTTTGGTTACCCCTCTCCTTTTTGGGATTTCATCCTATTATGATTCTTGCTCAAATGTCCATCAGTTTGATCTATCAATACTGGATACATACGGAACTTATTATTAAAATGCCCAAATGGTTTGAAAGCATATTCAATACACCATCACATCACAGAGTACACCACGCAACAAATCCACAATATTTAGATAGAAATCATGCCGGAATACTAATCATCTGGGATAAAATATTTGGCTCTTTTGAACCTGAAGTTGAGAAACCTGCTTATGGCCTGGTTAAAAATATCGATACTTTTAATCCGGTAAAAATTGCTTTTCAGGAATGGGTTCATCTTTTTAAAGATGCCTTTACAGGCAATATTTCCTTAACGGATAGATTCTTGTATTTTCTTAAACCACCAGGATGGAAACCTAAGAATGCAGGCGTTTTATCCTCTGATCTTAGAAAAGAATGGGAGAAAAAAAATAGTTAGCAGTATTAAATTATATTGTTCATCTCTGATTTTACTTATCTAAACTGTGAACTATTACTGAGAACTGCCACTAGTAATTATCCACATCAACAATAAATCTAACCGACCTAAATTCACCAATCGATTGAAAAGAGTTTTTAATATTTTGAATAATCTGTTTAGATTGTTGAATTGATCTGTTTTTTGGTAATTTTATCAACAGAGTTTTGATATGTAGATTTCTAATTCGTGAAATTGCCGGACTTGTCGGACCTAATACATTTTCATGGAAATTATTCTTTAAAGATTTCCCCAACCATTCGCTGGCATTATTTACCTTAGTGAAATCTTTATGTTTTAGGGTTATCTTAACCAATCGAATCAGAGGTGGATAATGAAAAACATGTCTTTCATTGATCTGATCTTTATACATTTCATCATAAGAATTGGTTGTTACCTGCTGTAATATTTGATGATATGGATTAAATGTTTGAATGGCAACTTTACCCCTTTTTTGCGCTCTTCCTGCCCTTCCTGATACTTGAACCATTAATTGATAGCTTCTCTCATGGGCCCTAAAATCAGGAAAATTAAGCAAATTATCAGCATTCAAAACTCCAACCAAGGTAACATTATTAAAATCCAATCCGTTGGTTAACATTTGAGTTCCTACTAATATATCAATTTCATGCTCCTGAAAAGAGGTAATTATTTTTTGATAACCATATTTTCCACGTGTAGTATCCAGGTCCATTCGACCTACTTTTGCTTCCGGAAATAAACTTTGCAATTCAATCTCAATTTGTTCCGTACCAAAACCTTTTGTATCTAAAGTTGGATTTTCACAGGCTGGACAAGTCCTTGGCAGACTTCTATGATATCCGCAATAATGACAGCGTAGTTCATTTCGGTATTTATGAAAAGTTAAACTTACGTCACAATTTGGACATTGGGGTGCAACACCACAAGTTGTACACTCAACAATTGGCGAATATCCTCGTCGGTTTTGAAACAAAATGACCTGTTCTTTATTTTCTAAAGCTTCTTGTATTAGTTTTAAAAGTCGGTCAGAAAAATGACCAGTCATTCTCTTTTTTCGATGCTTTTCTTTGATATTTACTAATTCAATATCAGGCAATGATACATTTCCAAATCGTCTGTCTAATTTAATATATCCATATTTTTTTTGCTGTGCATTAAAAAAACTTTCTACTGAAGGTGTTGCACTTCCCAAAAGTACTTTTGCATGATGGATCTTTGCCAGAACCACAGCAGTATCACGTGCATGGTATCGTGGAGAAGGATCAAACTGCTTGAATGAAGTTTCATGTTCTTCATCTACAATGATCAATCCTAAATCGCTAAATGGCAACAATACCGATGACCTGGCTCCTAAAATAATTTGCGCTTTATTTTTATTTTGTTTTAGATTATTCCAGACCTCTACTCTTTCATTGATAGAATATTTAGAATGAAAAACAGAAATTCTATCTCCAAAAAAAACTTGTAACCTAGTTATAATCTGTGTTGTTAAGGCAATTTCGGGTAACAGATATAGTACTTGCTTTCCTGAATCTAATACGTTTTGAATTAGATGGGCATAGATCTCCGTTTTCCCACTGGAAGTAATACCATGAAAAAGACTAACATCATTCGTTTCAAAAGATGCATTAATCTCTGTTAAGGCTATATTTTGCTCCTCACTCAACTCTTTTAAAACATTTGTTTCTTTATCAAATAAGATCCTGTCCGTTTGAATGGTATAAACTTCAAAAATATTTTTTTCTACAAGAGCATTGATAACAGCAGAAGATATATTAGAACTTTTCTGTAAAGTCTTTAATTTGATTGATTTTTGTGTTTGTGATTGTAAAGAAAAATAGTGTAGAATAACTTCTCTTTGCTTTTTAGCTCTTTTGAGATTATCCAATAAATCAGACAAGTTTTTCTTATTATCAAAAGCTTTATTCAATCGAATATATTTAATCAGTTTTGGTTTATATTGTTGAAATATCTCCTCTTTCAATACAATTACCCCTTTAGCGATCAATTGATTGATAACTGTAAGAACCCCTTTTTTATTTAAAATTTTACTAATTTCCTGAATCTTTAAAACTGATTGATGTTGCAAAGCCTCATAGATCAAATACTCTTCATCATTTAAATTTTCTTCGTACTGAAATGTTTCATTTTTTAAAACCAAAGTCTCACTTTCTAATAAAAATGCACTTGGTAATGCTGCTCTCATCACATCCCCTAAAGAACACATATAGTAATCTGAGATCCATTTCCAATGTTCTAATTGCCTTGATGTAACGATAGGCTCATCATCCAAAATCTGGTGAATTTCCTTTGCTTTATAAGCAGTAGGTTCATTTTGGTGGATTTTAAATACTAGTCCTGTAAATATTTTGGATTTCCCAAAAGGAACAGCAACACGCATACCAACCTTTAAAAATTCAGCTTCTGCCTCTGTTATTTTGTAAGTAAATAACTTTTGTAATGGAATTGGCAATATGACATCAATAAAAAAGATAATACAGAAATAATTTTGAAATGATCATTAAACAGATTGTAAAAATAGATTTAATAAAATGAAATAAAAAGAAACATTACTCATTTTCAATCAATTTATTTACTTACCTGTTTAGATTTACTGTTTATCAAATAAGATTTGTTTAATAATCCATTATTTTTTTATTTAATTTTAGACATAAATCTAATTCTATTGTGAATTTTATCAAAACTATAGCTCTAATCGTTTTATTGATTGCAGTCTCCTGTAATGAAAATAAAAAAGTCCCCCTTAAAACGGATCTAACAAATAATACGAATGTTATATCTTCTAAATTTGAAAGATTAAAATATAACAATCCGGATCTTGTAGTAGATCTTGGTGTCGGACTTTGGGCATGGCCTCTACCAATGGATTATGATGATGATGGAGATTATGATCTTTTAGTTTCCTGCAAAGATGTACCATATAATGGCATTTATTTCTTTGAAAATACCAGTGGAGAATCATTTCCCGTATTTGAACCTCCTGTAAAAATTGCAGATCCAATAAAAAATATTCAGATTTCTTATGCAAATAATGAACCTCATTTTTTGGTTCCCGGACAAGAATTAATGGATTTTAAAAGCGCTTTTATCAATAAACCTAAAGATCTTTTCCCTGGTGATATATTTGCTGAACTACATAAAAAAATCAGATTCAATCAATGGAAATATGTTGATTATGAAAATGATGGCGATCTGGATATAATTGTTGGTATTCAGGATGGAGAAGATTATGGGTGGGATAATGCCTTTGATAAAAATGGAGTCTGGAAAAACGGTCCTCTTCACGGATACGTATATTTGGTTGAAAATGTTAATGGTACTTACAAACTAAGAAATAAGGTAATGGCAGGAGGTAAACCAATAGATGTTTATGGTGCACCAACGCCTAATTTTGATGATTTTGATAATGATGGAGATCTGGACATTATATGCGGAGAGTTTATTGATAAATTTACCTGGTTTGAAAATATTGGCACTAGAGAAAAACCAAAATATGCCAAAGGAAAATACCTTGAGAATAAAGATGGGATCATCACAATGGATCTGGAAATGATCCTTCCTGTTTCACTGGACTGGGATAAAGATGGGAAAATTGATCTTATTGTTGGTGATGAAGATGGCAGAGTAGCTTTTATGAAAAACACTGGAAAAATAAAAGATCATATGCCTGTTTTTGAGTCTCCTAAATATTTTCAGCAAAAAGCACAGTATGTAAAGTTTGGAGCATTGGTTACACCATTTTCCATAGATTGGGATGATGATGGTGATGAAGACCTGATTTGCGGTAATTCTGCCGGCTATATTGGGTTTATCGAAAATTTGGATGGTAAAGAGACTCCTAAGTGGGCTGCACCAAAGCATTTAGAGGTAAATAATGAGGTCATAAGAATTCAAGCTGGTGAAAACGGATCTATTCAGGGACCATGCGAATCAAAATGGGGATATACCACCTTAACGGTAGAAGACTGGAATAATGATGGTTTAAAGGATATTATTGTCAATTCCATTTGGGGAAAAGTTGTATGGTATGAAAATATTGGTTCCAAAGGAAATCCGAAACTTGCTAAAGAACAACCCATTTATGTTCAATGGAAATCGACAGCGCCAAAACCAGCATGGAACTGGTGGGATCCTGATTCTAAAACACTTGCAACACAATGGCGCACTACTCCAACTGCTATTGACTGGAATAAAGATAATTTAATGGATCTGATCACTTTGGATCACGAAGGCTATTTGAGTTATTTTGAACGGTATAAAATTGATAATAAGTTGTTTTTAAAACCCGGGAAAAGAATATTCTATTCTAATCCAGGATCTTATAATAGAAAAAATAAAGTGATCGACAGTACAGCCGGCCCTTTAAGGTTAAATACCGATAAAAATGGCCATAGTGGAAGAAGAAAATTAGCCTTTGGTGATTGGGATCATGATGGAGATATTGATATTTTAGTAAACAGTATCAATGCAGCTCTTTTTGAAAATATAGGTCAGAAAAATGGAAAAGTCCAGATGAATCTGATTGGTGATCTTTCTGCTCTAAAATTAGCCGGACATACAACAAATCCAACAATGGTAAATTGGGACAATCAAGGCAAACCAGATTTAATATTAGGTGCAGAAGATGGCTGTTTTTATTATTGGAAAAATGACTGATAAATTTATCATTGATTATTTTTAACAAACTAATTTTTACATAATTAAAATATCATGAGTACAAAAAAAAATATAT
>JAUVCP010000214.1 GCA_030590765.1 Flavobacteriaceae bacterium
AGACCACAGCTGTTTTCAACCTTTATGTTGCAACTGCTGGCTGAAATTTATAATACTTTTCCTGAGCAAGGGGATAGTGATCGCCCGGAACTGGTATTGTTTATTGATGAAGCACATTTGGTATTTGAAAATGCTTCCAAAACATTGCTTAACCAAATTGAAAGTATTGTTAAACTGATTCGTTCTAAAGGGATAGGAATTTACTTTGTTACCCAAAACCCTAAAGATATACCTGAAGATGTATTGGCACAATTAGGATTGAAGGTGCAGCATGCGCTAAGAGCATTTACTGCAAAAGACAGAAAAGCAATTAAGCTAGCTGCTGAAAATTATCCAGATTCCGAGTTTTATAATACAGCTAAGGAATTAACACAACTAGGAATTGGAGAAGCATTAATTTCTGCTTTAAGCGAAAAAGGAAAACCTACTCCACTGGCTAAAACCATGTTACGTGCTCCAATGAGCAGAATGGATATTTTAAGTAGTAAAGAACTAAAAGATTTAATAGATTTGTCGAAAATATCTACAAAATACAACGCAGATATTGATAGTGAAAGTGCCTATGAAATCTTAAATTCTAAGATTGAAAGTATTCATAAGCAAGTAGAAGTAATTAAAGAGAAAAAGAAAAGTTCGTCAAGAACAAAAAAGTCAGGGATGGATCCCATTGTAAAGGTTTTAACCAGTGCAACATTTATAAGAGGTGTTTTTAAAGTTTTAAATAAAGTATTAAAATAATTAGATAGATGAAGAAAATTATAGCAATTTTAGTATTAAGCTTGATTCTAATACAATGTAATAGCGATAAGAAATTTTTAATTACTAAGAATAATTTGGGTGATATTCATAAAAGCACTACTGTTGATGAATTAGATAAAATGTTTGAGAATGACTCTGTTGTAAAATTACCTGAAGGTCTTGATTTTTTTAATAAGTACAAGGTTTACGATAAAACAGGTCAACATTTATTAACGATTAATTTAGATGCTAACAGAGATACAATCAAGGGCATTGGGAATATTAAAATATTTAGCAATCAATATAAAACAGAAAAAGGGTTGACTACAGATTCCACTTTTAAGGATGTTATTGATAATTATTCTATAAGTAAAGTGGAGCCATTTATTTCTTCTGTAATTGTTTCTGTAGATGAAATAAATGCTGGAATAGCCTTAGATAAAAAAGATTTGAAAATTGCTGAATTTGATATGAGAAAAATAAGTAAAGATCAAATTCCGGATATGGCAAACATAAAATATATGACACTTTGGTTTGATTAAAGGTCGCTTTTAAAAAAATGAAAACAGATAAGACAAAAGTAAAACGAATTCCAAAGCGGGGTTTTTATGATAAGGAAACCATATACCGGATTTTAGATAATGATTTTGTTTGTCAGATAGGATTTGTTTATAATAATTATCCAGTCGTTATTCCAACTATTTATGGAAGAAAAGACGATAGTTTATATTTTCATGGAGCCAGTGTTAGTCGTATGATGCAAACTCTACAAAAAGGAGTTTCTATTTCATTGAATGTGACAAAAACCAAAGGTATTGTACTTGCTCGATCTGCTTTTCATCATTCATTGAATTATGAATCGGTTACTATTTTTGGTAATGCAACTTTGGTGGAAGATGAAAAAGATAAACTGGAAGCACTTCAAATCATTTCAGATCAGATCATTCCCGAAAGGTGGAAAGAAGTGAGACCTCCAAATAAAAAGGAGTTGAATGTTACAAAAGTTCTTCAACTTAAAATTACAGAGGCCTCTGCAAAAATAAGAGATGAAGGGGTAAGTGATGATAAAGAAGATTATGATTTAGATATTTGGGCCGGTATATTACCAATTAAACAAAAGTATGGCAAGCCAATTGCAGATGATAACTTTAAAGAAGGAATTGAACTGCCAAATAGCGTAAAAAAGTTGATCAAATGACAAATTATATAAAACAAACAAACCCATTTGTAATTCCTACGTCAGATGGGAAAATTATGGAAGAGCATTTTGGCCATACCAATGGAAATGAGGATTTAAGTCTGGCCATTATGAATGCACCTTCAGGGTGGAGTGAACCCTTTCAAACACCTGAATTTGATGAATATACTTACGTAATAAAAGGGAAAAAGCAAATTACCATAGATGGTGAAAAAATCACTTTGAATGCAGGGGAATCTATTAAAATATTAAAAGGGAGCCGTGTTCAATACGCAAACCCTTTTAATGAAGCATGTGAATATATTGCTATTTGTACTCCCTCATTTTCTGTGGGACTGGCAAACAGAGAAGAGTAGTTTATAAAGTTATTTTAATCAGAATTTAAAATCAAACACCATCATTTATTATTTCTTATCACATATCTTACCGTATTAAAATACTCTAGAACAGGTTGTTTTATACTGTCTGTTATTTCTTTTTTTCTAGATTTTGAGATTGGCTTATTTGAATAATTTTCAAAGCTCGTGTGTTTAGGATCAACTACAGAAACAGAAGTTATGATACTATCAACTAAAATAGTAGCAGTTTGATCATCGTACATATAAACCTCTGGATTGCTTAAGGTTGTATCCAGCAAATTCCTTCCAAAAGCATTGTAATGATATGGTTTATTTAATATTCCCATTACAGTTGGGCCAACATCAACTTGAGCTGCTAATGTTGAGATTCGATTTGGTTTTAGGTGTTTTGGACTATAGAAAAAAAGTGGTGTTTGTCTTTTGTCAAGTAAATAATCCTGCCAGGCTTTAGGGAAAAATGGTACTCTTTTGGTTCTGGCTCCATGGTCTCCAATAATTACAAATAGGGTGTTATCAAAATAATCTTTCTTTCTTGCTGCTTCAATAAAACTATGGATGCTATAATCCATGTACCGTAGTCCATTTAGCTGTTCTATATTGTCAAATCCATATTTATACAAAGTATCATTTGGTAGATCTATTAATTGAAATTCATCATTGATATCCTCCTCTGGAATTGTGTATGGCTTGTGATTGCTTGCTAGTTGAATAACAGCAACGAAAGGTTTTTTGTTCTTACTCAATATCTCATTGGTTTCCAAAAGCAGAGGCCTATCTGCTATACCCCAAACATCTGATCTTGGAGATTCAAAATCCAATTCTTCATAAGTTTTTAATCCGGGTAAATTTGCATTTAAAAAACCTCGTACATTTGCCCAGCTTAAGCTACCACCAATGAAATAGTATTTTTGGTAATCTTTAAGATCATTAAAGACAATATGTTGCTCAACCAATTCTGGTTTACGGCTAGCAGTAGTTTGATCTTCAAAGTCAGGAATTCCTGTCAAAATAGCAAAAACTCCTTTTGCGGTTGTCCCTGAATGCGTAAAACATTGATCAAATAGTACACCATCTGGGACTAGCTGATCAAAATACTTTGTAGTTTCCATTGGAGTTTTAAATGAGCTACTCAGATGTGCTGAAAATGATTCAGCAATAATAACAACTACATTGAGATCCTTTACAGGTCTATCTGGTGATGAATCTATAAAACGAGAAAAATTAAGGTTTTCTTTATCCTTGTTTTTAACTCCCAGATAATCTGCTATCCAATTATATCCCTTTTTAACATGATCTATATTATAATTAGCTTCAGAGTTTTTCTTTGAGTTTAGCAGTGTTTCAAAAGGATTCAGGGCTATTTTTGCCATAAAAAGATTGCGTCCTTCATAAACTTTGCTCCATCTAAGTGGATACTGTCCAATTTCACCAAAGACGAGAAGTGCTAAGAATAAAAACATAAAAATAAAACCGATAACTCTTTTCTTTTTAGTAGGTTTTGAAGCAGTTTTTATAACTTTTGATCTAAGACTAAACCGTATTAGGAAATAGAAAATAGTTATAATTACTATGACCATTGATAATAGTTTTAATATAGGATAACTTGCCCAAACCATTCCTTGAGCTTCCTTTGTATCTTCCATTAAGGAAAATAAAAACATATTGAGGCGCTGTCCTAAATAATCAAAGTAATAAAAATCAATTGTGAACAATAACACTTCCAATATGGCAATAAAAACAAAAAGAAATGTCCATCCTTTTTGTGCTTTTTCAGAATAGGCAGGTGATAGTCTTTTAAATGAAGATAATAATAAAAGAATAAGTAAAGGAATTGCAATCCATCTCAGATCAAATCGTAAACCTAAAAGAAATGTAGAAGCTATATCTTGTTGGGGAGCTATTGCAAAACTGTTGAAAAGTATTATTCTATATATAAAAAAAAGGAAGGTAAAGACCAGCAGTAATCTTATTATTTGTTTTGTAAGCATAACATAATTTAATATTTGTAAAAATAGGTATAAATTTTATTTTGCAGCAATCATAAGTAGGATTGTCTTTAAAATAAATAAAACCATATGGATAAAAAATTTTTGAAAACATTGGCTTAAAGCTATATTTCAGAGTCAATAAAAATCAAATATTCAATTAAAACGGAAAAGATTTTTTTAGATTTTCCAGATTTATTTCTATTTCATAATCTTCAAAAACGTTAAGAATACTGTCTAAATTTTTAAACTTATTAAAAATAGATGGAGATTTATCTTTTCTCCCTACGGAAGCAAAATAATCAAGAAATTTAAAATTATTATCTCCAATAGGTTTAGAAAACTGGGTCCAAACAGAAGGAATATGATAGGCATCTGAGATAATGATCCCATGTAATGAACTGGAAATTATTTTTTCACATTGCAGCATTTCATCAATAACCTTAAGAGGTTTTTTGTTTTGAATATCAATTATTTTTATATCTAAATTATCAGCAAATTTCTTTAATTCTATATTTTTTTTATCCAGAAAATGAGGAATAATTCCAAGTTTATATTTTATTTTTTGATTTGCAACTGGGTAGACTTCAGGCAATAACAAAGCTGGATCACCATATATTTCAGGGCATGCAATACCTTGGTCAAGTAATTTTTTTCTGGTTAACGGACCTCTTACAGCTAAAACTTTTTTTGGAATTTCATTACAAACAGAACTTTCAGAAATGAAACCACTACCCCAAATTATTGAGTTTTTAGTACTTCTTTGAAGAATAGAACCAATCATAAAATATTAATTGTACAAACAGCCTCAATCGGTGATGT
>JAUVCP010000157.1 GCA_030590765.1 Flavobacteriaceae bacterium
CTGTTCTGGTGCTGTTATTCCTGTTGAATCTTTAAGAGGTACATGGGAAAATAAGAAATGTCTGGTTGATTCAAATGATTGATGAGCTTATTAAAAGTCAAAGCGTGAATGTCACTATTGTGAAAATTTTCACACTTTGACTCAATCTTTTTAAATATGAATAACACGTATTAAGTATATGATTTAAAGTGTCTTTAATTCAACTTCACAAGATGTAAAAGTATCTGTTCTACTGATGTAAGTTTACATTAAATACCAAAACAATACTCAGGGTTTCATTTCAAATGAAGCCCTGAGTTATTTTAATTTTTCGTAATCCTTAAAAGGAGATACCTTCAAATTTTCCACCTGTTTTCTATAATCCGGCCAATCTGTATTATAGAAAATATTGATATCCTCAATAACCTTATCAATTTTTATATTGGCATTTTTAATTAATTGTAATTCTGTTTTACCTGGCTTTTCCTGCAAAGAACTTACATATCTGTTTGCTGTATACAAATAAGAAATTGCTGTTGGATCTTTTGTTGCTGTAATTCCTTGTCGTTTATCTTCCTTGCCAAGCATTTTATCGATCAGTCCATTGATCTTTTTGAGAATTGTATCATTTTCTTTGATAAATATCTTATACTTTTCTTTATCAATTTCCTGAGCTTGTTTCTTATTTGATTCTACTATTTTTTTAGATCTAAGTAGTTGATCAACTGCTCTGTATGCAAGATTTGTTTTCTTTTCGATCTCCTTTTGCAGATTGTATTTACTTAATAAGACATCATTGGTAATCTGAATTCTTGGGTCGTATTTGACAGTGATATTTGTTGAATCTTTTTGATTGTTATAATGTAATAACAGTTTGTATTCTCCCGGTAGAACTCTAACCCCTCCCGGTTCTGATTTACTTTTACTGATCTTTCTTGAAGGTCTTTTTACTCCCTTTTCATTCATGTGCCAGTACATTCTGTGAAAGCCATTTTCTTTAGGAGATTTTTGCTTTAGGGTTCTGATCATTTCATTTTTTGAGTTGAAGATATTTAATACCAGACTGTCACTTTTCTTTTCTTTTTTGGATTCTACTTTTTCTTTATCAGATGTTTTTTCATCTTTTTTTTTCTCAGGTTTATTGATCACATAACTGATCATTGCGCCCCGGGCTTTATTTTCACCGTTGTATATTGCATTTCCTCCAAACCGTGTTCCGCTTGCCTGTTGGGTTTGTGTGATATATGCCGTTGGTGGATTGAATATTTTAATGGTTTTATTTAAAACCTGATTTCCTTTTGTAGCCAAATCTCTTAAAGGTCTGATATCATCAAAAATATAAAAAGATCTTCCAAAAGTACCAATAGCCAGATCGTATTCCTTTGGGTGGATTACCATATCCATAGTTGGAACACTAGGGTAGTTTTTTGTCCATTTTGTCCAGGTTTTGCATTCATCTATACTCATATACAAACCATTTTCAGTACCCAAAAACACAAGATTTTTTTGCAATGGATCTTGAACAATGGAGAGAGTATAACCAAATGTTTCGGATTTACCGTCTAACAAACTTTCCCAGTTTTTTCCATAATTTCTAGTTCTAAACAAGTATGGTTTGAAATCAAAATTTCTGTAATTATTTACAACCACATAGGCTTCTCCTTTGTTGAATTTAGAAGGTTTGATTTGTGCAATCCATCCTCCTTTAGGAAAGCTTTTTATTTTTGGAGTGATATTGACCCAGTTAGCTCCACCATTTTTGGTGATTTGAATATTTCCATCATCGGTACCAACCCATATTACGTTTTTTTCAAGATTGCTTGGACTAATTGCCAAAATTGTACAGTAATTTTCAGCTCCTGTAGCATCCATCGTCAATCCACCACTCTCATATTGTTTTTGTTTCTCAGGATCATTTGTTGTAAGATCGGGTGAAATAATATCCCATTCATGGCCTTCATTGCCAGATTTATGGACAAACTGACTTCCAAAATAAATGATTTTTTGATCAAACGGATCCATGGCAATGGCAGCATTCCAGTTAAAACGCAATTTCTCATCAGGATCTGGATGCGTTGGTCTGATCATTTTAGCCATACCCGTTTTTCTATCATAACGTCCAACATATCCTTGTTGTGACATGGCATAACCAAATTGGTTATTTTTAGGATCTGGAATCACATCAAAACCATCTCCAAACATCAGTTCCTGCCAATAGGAATTTCGAATTCCTTGTGATTTAAGAACATAAGCCGGACCTGCCCATGAACCATTATCCTGCATGCCTCCATAAATATTATACGGAAAATCATTATCTACATTGACATGATAGAACTGACCAACCGGTAAATTTTCAACAAAGCGCCAGGTCTTACCTTTATCTTTTGTAATATTTAAACCGCCATCATTTCCATCTATCATAAAACTTGGATTTGTTGGATGAATCCACCAGGCATGATGATCAGGGTGAACACCAACACTTGTTCCATATGCAGGCATTAATTGATTGAATGTTTTTCCGCCATCAATACTGAAATTCACGTAAGTGAAAACACTGTAAATTCTATTTTCATTTAGTGGGTCAACGAAAATATCAGAATAGTAGAATGGGCGATTACCAATACCACCAGAACCTCTTCCACTTGACTTGTCATTAATTTTTTTCCATTTGAAACCCCCATCATTTGATCGGTACAAAGCATTCTTTTTTGCTTCTACTAGGGCATAAACTACTTTTGGATTGCTTTTTGAAATAGCCAGACCAATTCTTCCCAAATTGCCTTTTGGTAAACCATCCTCATCAGTTCTTTTTTTCCAGTTTTTTCCACCATCATACGTAACGTATATGCCGGAACCTTCACCGCCTGATTTAAAAGTGTAAGGCTTTCGCCGATGTTCCCACATGGCAGCAATTAATTTATTTGGATTGGAGGAATCAACTACCAGATCTGCAGCACCTGTTTTATTATTTACAAACAATATTTTGCTCCAGGTTTCTCCTCCATCAACACTTTTAAAAACTCCACGCTCAGGATGTTCTCCCCACGGTGAACCAATTGCAGCAACATAAATAGTGTTTGGATTGTTTTTATCAATAATAATGCGGTGGATATTTCTTGTTTTTTCAAGTCCCATTAATTGCCAGTTTTTTCCACCATCAATACTTTTGTAAATGCCATATCCACCGTTTAAACTTTTTCTGGGATTTCCTTCACAAGTACCAACCCAAATAACATCTGGATTACTTTGCTGTATGGTTATAGATCCAATTGCCTGAATATTTTCTTTATCAAAAATAGGTTCCCAGCTAATTCCTTCATTTTCTGATC
Organism: Flavobacteriaceae bacterium; assembly: GCA_030590765.1. Taxonomy (GTDB): domain Bacteria; phylum Bacteroidota; class Bacteroidia; order Flavobacteriales; family Flavobacteriaceae; genus Lutimonas. The sequence continues at coordinate 3,309 of JAUVCP010000157.1, forward strand.
TCCAAACACCACCTGAAGCAGCTCCAATATAAATTATGTTTGGGTATTCATTTACAACATCAACTGCTGTTATTCTGCCACTCATTCCTGCAGGACCTATAGATCTTGGTTTAAAATCTTTCAGTTTTTCCATGTCTATTTGTTGAGATTGGACCATTGCTGTTGTAAACAAGAGAGCCAAAAGAAATTTTTTCATCGATAAAAGTTTAAATATGAAGCATTTTAATTGAACTATTTTTTTGGTATATTGCAGTCAGTTAACAAATCCTTATTAAACCCAAATGCAACAAAAATTAGCTAAATATACAAGTTTATTTTTTCTTTTAATTGTAGGTTGTTTTAATTCTTTAGTGGCTCAGGATTATCTACCACCAAAGCCTGAACTTGAAACTAGCGTTTATGACCATGCACAGATGATGAGTGGCGCAAAGGCCAAAATGTTAGAACAAAAGCTTATCAGTTATAATGACACTACTTCTACTCAAATTGTTGTCATTACTGTTAATTCATTAAGTGGAAATGATGTGGCTATTTATGCTACAGAGCTGGCACATAAATGGGGAATTGGTCAGGCAGGGAAAGATAACGGAATATTAATTCTTGCATCCAAAGAGGATAGAAAAATGACTATCAGAACCGGATATGGTGTGGAACATTTACTCACGGATGCACTGTCAAGAAGGATAATTGAGAATATCATGAAGCCTGAATTCAAACAGGGTAATTTTTATGGAGGTTTTGATAAAGCAACTTCTGTGATCATGGATATTATGGCCGGTGAATACCAAGGTGAACCTCAGTCTGAAAGTGATGGTGTTAGCGGTATTCCTTTTGAATTGATATTTTTTCTTTTTATCGTGTTAATGATGATTCTTTCAAGAAGAAATCGAGGTAAAGGAGGAGGAAAAAATGGGGATCGAAAATCAGGTGGTTTTTCTTTATTAGATGCTATTATCCTAAGTAATATGGGAAGAGGAACAGTGAGTGGAGGTGGCTTTGGTAGTGGTAGTAGTAGTGGTGGCTTCGGTGGTGGCGGAGGCTTTGGTGGCGGTTTCGGCGGTGGCGGCTTCGGTGGCGGAGGTGCCAGTGGTGGCTGGTAAAAGCCTATCCTAAACCCTTCCCAAAGGGAAGGACCTTTATTTTTTTTGACAGATGAATTTATTTATCCAATTATAATATTCTTATTAAGGGAAAACAGCTTCAGAAAAATGTGGTTTATTTCTTTCTAAAATGAATCACAATAGGTACACCGGTAAAATTATAGATCTCACGCATTTTATTCTCAATATATCTTTTGTAAGGATCTTTTATGTATTGAGGTAAATTCGCATAAAAAACAAACTGAGGCGTTGGAGAAGGCAATTGTCTTACAAATTTTATTTTGATAAACTTTCCTTTATGTGCAGGCGGATTATTTTGTTTAACAATATCTAAAACAGTATCATTTAATTTGCTCGTTGATATTTTTTGCTTTCTATTTTCATAAACTTCAACGGCTGTTTCAATGGCTTTAAATATTCTTTGTTTGGTCAATGCCGAAATAAAGATAATGGAAACATCAGTAAAAGGAGCAGTTTCCTGCCTGATCATTTGTTCAAATTGTTTGGTAGTATGGGTGTCTTTTTCCACAAGATCCCATTTGTTGACTAAAATGACAATTCCTTTTTTATTTTTTTCAGCCAACCAAAAAATATTCTGATCCTGACCTTCAAATCCACGGGTTGCGTCAATGATCAAAATACAAACATCACTATGCTCAATTGCACGAACAGACCTCATTACAGAATAAAACTCCAGATCTTCCTTGACTTTTGATTTTTTTCGAATTCCGGCCGTATCAACTAAATTAAAATCAAACCCAAATCGATTGTATTTTGTATCAATAGAGTCTCTTGTTGTACCTGCAATATCTGTAACAATATATCTGTCTTCACCAATTAAAGAATTGATAAATGACGACTTTCCGGCATTAGGTCTTCCAACCACAGCAAATCTGGGAAGTTCATCATCTTCTTTTTCTTCTTGTTCGGGAAGTGCCTTAACAATAGCATCCAATAATTCTCCCGTTCCACTACCGTTGATACTTGCAATAGTATAATATTCTCCTAAACCTAAAGCGTAAAACTCAACTGCTTCATCATTTCTTTTACTGTTGTCAACCTTGTTTACAACTAAAAATACAGGTTTTTTTACTTTCCGTAAAAGTTTTGCAACTTCATTATCCATCCCGGTAACACCGCTTTCCACATCTACCATAAAAATGATCAAATCAGCTTCATCAATGGCAAGCTCTACCTGTTTGTCGATTTCAGCCTCAAATACATCATCGCTTCCAACCACATAACCACCGGTATCAATAACAGAAAATTCCTTACCGTTCCAGTCAGATTTACCATAATGTCTGTCACGTGTAACACCACTAACAGCATCAACAATTGCTTCTCTGCGTTGTATCAAACGATTAAAAAGAGTTGATTTCCCAACATTTGGTCTTCCAACAATTGCAACAATATTTCCCATTTTTGATAGAATTATTTTTTTGCAAAGGTAAACCTATTTTGTGATTTAATCGATTGCTTTATGAATTCGAT
>JAUVCP010000162.1 GCA_030590765.1 Flavobacteriaceae bacterium
AAAATAATACCATCATTTCATATTTAAAACATCAAACCATAGAAAAAATTATTAGATTTTAAATTTTTTACCCTAATTTTAATAAAAATAAATCTTGTTGAAAAATAAATCCGAACATAGATCCTGGCAAGACAAATTGCATGAAGTAATTTACGAAGCTGACACAAAAGTTAGCAAATTGTTTGATGTGGTTCTTTTGTGGTTGATTATTGCAAGTATTGCTTTGGTTATGCTGGAAAGTGTAAGAGATTATGATCAAAAATATCACAATTTCTTTAATATCTCTGAATGGATTATTACCATTTTATTTACTATTGAATATATTTTAAGAATTATAAGTGTAAATAAACCTAAAAAATATATTTTTAGTTTTTATGGAATTATTGACTTATTATCCACAGCTCCAAAATACGTATCATTGATCATTGGAGGTGGCCATTACTTAGCTGCCATTAGAGCTTTACGATTATTAAGAGTCTTTAGAATACTTAAGTTGGCAAGATATGTTGGTGCAACAGACAACCTCAGTAAAGCATTAAAAGCAAGCAGGTTTAGAATATTAGTATTTATCTCGGCTGTTTTGGTCATATGTATTATTATCGGAACATTAATGTATCTGATAGAAGGAGATCAAAGTGGGTTTACAAGTATTCCTCGCGGCGTTTATTGGGCAATTGTAACCTTAACTACAGTTGGTTATGGTGATATAGCTCCTCAAACAGCTTTCGGACAGTTTTTAGCAAGTATGGTGATGATCTTAGGTTACGGAATTATTGCTATTCCTACCGGAATTGTTTCAGCTGAATTTACCAAATTAAATCCGAGGAGTGTTTCTTTAAATACACAATCTTGTCCAAATTGTGCTGCAGAAAATCATAAAGATCATGCTGAGTTTTGCTATAAATGCGGAGAAAAATTATAACTATTAATTTTTACTGCCAACCAGTCCTTTTAATAGTTTACTATTTTTTTGTTTAAAATTGTATTATTGACAGAAGCCTGAATAATTAGCAATGTCCCCTTTCTTATACTTTCTGTATTTATATAAAAGCTTTGTTGATTTGGTTTTCTGCTTATCAACAATCTACCCATCAAATCATAAATTTGAACTGATTCTACTACTCGATTTGATCTAATTTCAAATCCATTTTCAAGATTGATTATATTTAGTTCCTCTTTTTTTATAAATTGTTCATCAATTCCTAAACTAAGGTTTTTAAACTGAATTGCAAACCTATCATTATGTTTACCTGATTCAGAAACATGGAACAAATAATCTGATTCTTTTAAATTATGAGTTATATCTAATTTATTATCAATTAAATACACATTTGAATCTTCTTCAGAAATCAATCCTTCTATTCTATCAATTGAAATACTAAATTGATCTGGCTTTGTTATATAAAATCCCAATTGGATCAATTCATCTCCTTTCAAAACAGGTAGTCCTTGAATAGCAAGTTCTTTTTCATCTAATACAGAATAAAACTTTACATTTAAATCAGTTCCTGCTCTAATACCATCATAATTGCTTTCAAACCCATCTGTTGCACCTTGTAAAAATGCGATCAATGATTGACTAAAAACACCTTTCTCATTGGTAAAACTCAACCATATTCTGTTTTTATCATTTTGAATTGAAATATCTTTCTCATCCTTTTTTGTAGTCGATGATTTAAAAAACTGCGTATTTTCATCTGTTTCATTAACTACCCTCATATCATTATTAAAAGTAATTTCTCCATTTTGGCTAACATCCATAAAGAAACCTTGACCAGCAGCAATATATCCATTTGGTATTTCTCCACCTGTTGTAGCTGCAACTCCTCCTGAAAGATTGAAAGAAGCATAATCATTTGGATCATAATTTTCATCCTCAGGACCACTAACCCCACTACCCAATTCAGTACTATGAGTCCAGTAGTACAAAGTTCCACTTATATTAATATTTGAATTGATTAATACTCTGGCATCAATTGCGGAAGGATATGGATTTCCAATCAAATTCCAGTCATCATCATCTGTAAGATCATCACCACTTAAAACAACCGGCACCGAAATAAAACCATTATTAGGTTCACCTATAAAAGTAACTGTTTGTTCATTTGAATTACCTGATTTTAATACTGCATAACCCTTTCCTAAAATAACAGAATTTGAATTATCTTCATACACCCAATCATCACCATTATCATCATGTTGATCTGGAGATCCAGTGGTTTGAGGGTATCCATTTCCAGAATATAAATCAATATAGTTTGCAGTTTCAAAAGAGTAAACATAAGGACTCCCAAAACCCGAAATATCCAAATCCTTTACTGGTGATGACCAATAGGTATAATCACTGTTCAACATAGCCTTTGATTTTCTTGTATACTCAAAACTATTAGTGTCTGGCATATCTATAGTAGCAGAATTATTCAACATGACAAAAGATCCTCCATTTTCGATAATTATTTTATTTCCTGAAGGAACTGTTAAATCACCTGATACAACCACATTTGCACTATCTTGAATAGTTAGACTTCCAATACTCTCAAAAACAAGATTTAAACTGTTTAATGAAGTACCTAAAGTAACAACATAAGGCTCTCTTATAATCACCTCATAAGAACTATTGGGCTCACCTGCCAATGGATTTCCATTTACATCTTCCCAGCGATTATTATCTCTAATATACACATCTTCAATAGGTAGTTTCTTTTCAAAAACAACATCATCAATATAAAATTTATTCTTATTCGTGTTATCATTATCAATATTTGGATAAAAATCAACACCTCCAAGATATTGTGAATCACTTAAGAAATCATTATTATAGATTACATCTGTACCATTACTCGAAACTATATTTATTTTAATGGTATTATTATCTAAATCAATGATATGCTCCAGGCTAAACCATTCTCTCCATGGATAAGAAAAATTAACTATAGCACTTCCTTTATCATCTTTTATCCTTCCATTTCCTTTTCCATCAAAATAAACCTGAATCGCCCAGTTTCCTGATCCGATTATTGGCGTATTCTCCTGAAAATTATAATATGCTTCATTATTTCTCCTAGGGATAAACATTTTCCAGGTTAATTTCCATTTTCCTGTTGATTTATTATGCAAATCTAAAACTACATCTTGTGGAACTACACCTAAATCCTCCTTACCAATAAATAAAGCCTGTTTACCAGAAGAAGCAAAATGAGTCGATTGTTTATAAGTTGGATGATCTGTATTTGAAATAATTCCATCCTGATCTTCAATATAACCAGTTCCTGCAACAGGATCTTCATCCCATGTAATCCAGTTTAATGACTGAGGACTAATTCTTTGCGTATAATTATATCTCTCAAAATCATCGGTAAATTGGGCATTTATTTGATTGAAAGAAAACAAAACAAACAATACAGCTATTACTATCTTTTTTATCATGAAGAATATTTAAATTTACTCTTGTTTTTATTATTGATTTACTTATTTACAAAACGTACAAATCATATTTTTATTACAGTATTTATCTCCTCTAAGTCAATTCTTTGAATAAATATTTTGAGAAATGAATTTTAACAATTAAATTTCAATAATAAAATTTATTTTTGCAGTATATGAAGAAAAATTATCTCATAACCATTGTTGGAGCAACTGCCATAGGAAAAACGGCTTTAAGCATTGAACTTGCCAAGCAGTATAAAGCAGAAATCATCTCAAGTGATTCCAGGCAGTTTTATAAAGAAATGAATATAGGAACTGCTGTACCAAGTGAATAAGAATTGAATGTAGTCAAACATCATTTTATTCAAAACAGATCTATTTTTGAAGATTATAATGTTGGTGATTATGAGAGAGATACCATTATTAAATTGAATGAATTATTTAAATTTAATTCTGTTGTTGTTATGGTTGGCGGAAGTGGTTTATATATTAATTCTGTTATCGATGGGTTAGATGATTTTCCTGCAGTTGATCCTTCTATTAGAGAAAAACTAAAAACAGATCTAATAGAAAATGGAATTGAAATTTTACAACAAAAACTTAAAGAACTTGATCCAGTTTCTTTTCAAAAAGTAGACATTGACAATAAGCAACGCCTGATAAGAGCACTTGAAATATGTATTGGAACCGGGAAATCCTATTCTTCTTTTTTAAAAAAGGGAAAAACTAAAAGAAATTTCACTCCTATTAAAATAGGAATTACAGCCGACAGAGATATAATTTACGGTCGAATCAACAAAAGAGTAGACATCATGATGAAAGATGGGCTTTTAAATGAAGCTAAAATCCTTTTTTCACATAAAGATTTAAATGCATTGCAAACAGTTGGATATAAAGAATTATTTAAATATTTTGATAAAGAATGGGATCTTGATTTTGCCATATCTGAAATAAAAAAGAATACACGTCGATTTGCAAAAAGACAAGGAACATGGTTTAGAAAAGATACTGAAATTCAATGGTTTGACTATCAGGATCCGATTCAAAATATACTTAAATATGTTGACTCTAAGATTAAGTATTAGTCAGATCATTACATATTTTCTCAATAATTATTCTACACATCAAATATATCTAAATGGAAGGCATTTGGCTACAACATAATTTAAAACTTCTAAAATACTGATTACTAGCGTAAAAGTTTCACTAATAAGAATTATATAATTTCTTAAAAAAAACTTCCATTTCTTTTTTTCTAGAAGAAGCACTTCCTTTATAATGGTTGTTCATATAACTAAAGATCAAAACAGTACCTTTTTTGGTGATCAAGTAGCCGCTTAAATTGAAATTATTAGATAATGTACCTGTTTTTGCATAAATATAGGGCTTATCATTAGCAAAATAATTCTCTAAGGTGCCTCGCTCACCTCCTGCTGGAAAATAATCAAATAATTTTTCTTTTGGAATTTCCTTGTACATTTTCTTTAAGAGAAAAACAAGGCTTTCGGGAGTAAATAAATTATATCGAGACAAACCGGAACCATCCACCCATCGTGGTATTTGCGGGATATTTTGCAGGTAATTATCCAAAGAATAAGAAATTGCCTTTTGCACACTATAAACACTATCCACTTTATTTCCAACCTGCAACATCAATTGCTCTGCAATAAAATTATCGCTAACACGAAGCAATTTCTGATATAAAGAATCATAAGAAACACTGTAAAATGGTTTGAAGTAATAATTATTCTTATTATTTATTAAAGTTATGCTTTTATCTATTGTATCTCCTAGCAGATCGGCTACTAACAGATTTGAAGTAACAAAGGGTATTTGTCTTTCTTCAAACAGATCTGACGGTCTTACATAAAATCGATTCCGGTTTAATGCTCTTCTTGAACCCATTTCATTGTTCACCTCAATACTATCTTTAAAAAGAGAAGGTTTTACCTCTATTTGACTCTCTTTTGTGATTTCAATAATATTACCATAAATGGGGAAAAGGCTTTTTTCGGGCATATAATAATATCCATAATCATCCCAGGACCAACCGTCTCCATATTTTGGCTCATCAATGTCATGATCTAATAAATAGATTTCTTTGTCTGATCCTTTAAGAAAATCAAGAGTCTTATTTTCCTCAAAACCATATAATAATGATGGATCTGCTGTTCCCCTGATGATTAAGGAATCACCTTTTTTAGCATATTCTAATCCAACAACAGAATCTTTAAAGGTTTTGTATGCGGTATAAAAAGTAAAAAGTTTGGTATTTGATGCGGGTGTAAAGTACTTTTCCCCATTATAATTGATAATTTCTTTGTTCTTTTTTGTGTTATAAACCACAAACCCT
>JAUVCP010000085.1 GCA_030590765.1 Flavobacteriaceae bacterium
TATTGATGAGTTTTGTGAATACATGGGTTTGGAAAAAACGGAGATTATTATCTTTATCAAATAGATTTGATAAAATTAGTTATATTTTTCTAAAGTAATTGTGGGGATATAATAGGAGTTAAATATAAAAATAAAATCCCAACCACTTAATAATAAGTTAGTTGGGGTTTTCCCCTCTTCTTTATAGTTGACCCACAAGGATTCGAACCTTGACTGACGATACCAAAAACCGGAGTGCTACCGTTACACCATGGGTCAATTAAAAATTGCTTTCACCTTATCTGGTTAGGCGGGTGCAAATTTATAATAAAGTTTTTATTTGACAAAGCAGTTTATTTGTTTTTTTTACTGTTCGGAATTCTTAATGAAATTTTGCATTATCTTAACTTTTTATTCCTAATACTTCTCATTTTTTCAAATATCTTTATCTCCTTTAATATAAAATCATCTTTTGAATATATTTTAGTAAATTCGCCACAGTTTTAAAATGTAACTATGCTATCTTTTAATTATAAAAAATACAATACAATTCTGGGTTGGACAGCATTCTTAATTGCTTTAATCACCTATACTTTAACACTTGAGCCCACAGTGAGTTACTGGGATTGCGGAGAGTATATTGCCACATCAGTAAAACTGGAAGTAGGTCACCCACCGGGAGCTCCACTATTTCAAATGATGGGGGCTTTCTTTGCGATGTTCACCACTGACCCTTCTCATATAGCGATGATGGTAAACTTTATGTCAGCTTTAGCAAGTGCTTTTACCATTTTGTTTTTATTCTGGACCATCACAGCTTTAGCAAAAAAAATAGTATTAAAGAATAACGGAGAATTCACCGACGGAAATGGTATTGCTGTTTTAGGAAGTGGTTTAGTAGGTGCTTTAGCCTATACGTTTTCTGATAGTTTCTGGTTTAGCGCGGTTGAGGCCGAAGTATATGCAATGTCATCCTTTTTAATGGCATTACTTTTTTGGCTTGCATTACATTGGGGAGAAGAAATGGACAAACCTCGAGGAAATAAATGGCTGCTATTGATGAGTTTTATTGTCGGACTGTCTTTTGGTGTTCATATTTTATCGCTTTTAGTGATCCCTCCTATTGTGTTTATTTACATCTACAAAAGATACCCGGAACTCAATATGAAGCAGTTTATTCTTTCTAATATAGTGGCTGTTCTGGTACTTGCTTTTGTATTTAAATTTTTATTTCCATATACTTTAACATTTTTTAGTGCGTCTGAATTATTCTTTATCAATACGATTGGCATGCCCTTTAACTCTGGTAGTATCATTGCAGGAATAGTGTTGATCTCTTTGTTTTATTTCGGGTTAAAATACACACGTAAAAAGAAGATGTTTACGACAAACCTTATTATTTTGTCGGTTGTTTTTATCATGATCGGTTTTCATCCTGGCTAATGCTACCTATTAGAGCAAATGCCAATACAACGATTAATGAAAATGATCCTTCCAGTGCACGTGAATTGTTAGCATATTACAATCGTGAACAGTATGGCGATGCCAATGTTTTTTATGGTTCTTATTATTCTGAAACCGGTGAAAGGGACAAAAGTAATCCTTATATGGATGCTAAACCTAAATATGAAAAAGACGAAAATGCAGGTAAATATATTATTGTAAACAACTATAAAAATGCCCTTCCAAGGTATGGAAACAAGCATAAAGGATTTATTCCTAGAATGGTGGATCCAACTCCTAGTGTGGTTCAAAATTACAAGGCTGTTGCCGGAATTCCTCAAAGAAGTAAAAGGCGTCCTACTTTTGGTGAAAATATTTCATTTATGATCCAGTACCAGTTTGGATACATGTATGGCAGATATTTTATGTGGAATTTTGTGGGCAGACAAGATGATATTCAGGGAAATCTGGACAATCACGGTAACTGGCTTAGTGGAATTAATTTTATTGATGAAATACGATTAGGTTCTCAAAAAAACCTACCAAGTGATGTACTGGATAATAAAGGAAGAAATACTTTTTATTTTTTCCCATTGATATTAGGAATCATTGGCCTTATATTTCAGTTTAAAAAGGATAAAAATAGTTTTTACACTTTATTCCTCTTCGTTGCTTTTACAGGATTGGCAATTATTTTTTATACCAATCCAAAACCATTTGAACCCCGTGAAAGAGATTATGCAGTAGTTGGTTCTTTTTATGTTTTTGCTATTTGGATCGGCTTTGGAGTTTTAGCTTTATACGAGCAATTCAAAGATAAAATGAAACCAAAACCACTGGCTGTGGGAATTACTGTTATTAGTTTACTTGCAGTACCAACGATTATGGCAAAAGAAAACTGGGACGACCATGACCGTTCAGGAAAATATGCCACTTACAATAATGCAAAGGCATATCTGGATTCTTGCGATAAAAATGCTATTATGTTTACCATTGGAGATAATGATACTTTCCCATTGTGGTACATGCAGGAAGTTGAAAATTACCGAACAGATATCAAATTGATCAACACCAGCTTATTTGCAAAGGATTGGTACATTGATCAGCAAAAAAGAAAAACCTATGAGGCAGAACCAATTCCGTCTGAGCTAACACATAATGACTTTAAGGAAGGATCATTAGATGTTGCTTATCATTACCCATACCCATATCCTCAGTTTAAAGATTCTGTTTTAGATATTAAGTTTTTGATGCGCTGGATCGCAAGTAAAGATGAAAGGACATATATTGATTTTGAAGAAAATGGTCATCCCGAAAAAGTTTATCCAACCAATAAGATAAGATTAATGGTGGATAAAGAAGCTGTTCTTAAAAATGGAATTGTTGCAGCTAAAGATGCTGATTTGATAGTACCTTATATTGATTTTGAAATATCGGAAGCTGCTTTGGTTAAAAACAGGATTTTAATGCTTGACATCTTGGCAAATACAAACTGGGAAAGGCCTATTTACTTTACAGGAGGAGCTCAGGCTGCAGAAGAATATATTTGGTTAAAGGATTATTTACAATTAGATGGGCTTGCCTATAAATTTGTACCTATAAAATCTCCAATTGACAAAAAGAGTTTTATGGATATGGGCAGAATTGATACGGATGTAATGTACAAGAATGTGAAAAAATGGACATGGAAAAATTCCAATGGCAATATTTATATTGATCCTGAAACCCGAAAAAACAGTATTTCATTTAGAAATAGTTTAGGCAGACTGGCAGATGAGTTTATCAAAGAAGGTAAATTTGAAAAGGCCGAAGAAATATTGGATCTTTCCATAGAAAAAATGCCAATTGATAAATATGGTTATTATCGATTGATTATTGGGTATATAGATTCTTATTATAATATTAACAAACCTGAAAAAGCAAGATATATTGCAGAGTTTTTAATCACTAAATTTCAGGAGAAAATAACCTATTACAGTGGCGTAAGTTCTTATGAACTAACACAGAACTTTAGTGATCTTGAAGGGAATTTAGACCTTTACAGATATATTATTGCAACAGTTCAGGAATTTGATACAGAAGAGTATACAGAAAAAATGAAAAAAGAATTTATGGCTTCTGTTACTTTATTAGAAGACGTATTGGAAGAAGAATAAATATAAAGTCAGAGTTTTCAAATCTCAAATAGATTATTTAATCAAACTCTGACTTTGTCTTATCCTGAATACTATTTAATGGAGCTGCTTTATTATTATTAGTCTTTGTGTTACCAAAGCCTTGTTGTTGCAATAGAGGAACAACTGTGGCAATCTCATCGTAATAAACAAATTACTTCTGTCATTCTTCCTGCCAATTACATAAAACTATTTTATAATATGTTTCTGATTTTTAAGCATAGTAATATCAATTGGTTATAATGATTTTATTCTTTCTTTTTACCATCGCTGTAAAAAGAAACAAAAAGATCTAGGCTGCAAAACAAAATCCATAGCTATCTTTATATATGCAAAGTGCGGCTGTGTGATTTTCCTGCGATCCTCGGAAACTTCCCAGTCTTACTAAGCATCTATTTTGATTTCTATAAATTTTCTTTTGAGGCCACTTCAAAAAGAGTAAACACAAAGAACTTTGATTATTAGAAAAAAAATGTTGAATGTAGTGCTGTCCGATAAAATGAACGAAGCACCGAAATTACATTTATCGAATCCTGCAAAGATAAAAAGAGCATAAAGGTATGGGATTGAATGGTGCGCAGCAATATCCTGCCCAAAACTATTCAGACAAACTTAAATATAACTAAATAAGTCAATGTCATACTCTTTTAATTAATTTTGCAAAAAAAATAGTTTTCGTAAATACTCAATAAACGGGATATTTATTACTTCAGACTTGCAATCTCAAAATCATCAAAGTAGCTAACTGCATCGGCTTTAGTCCATAATCCAACTTTACCTGCATTTGTAAAAGTTTTATCATTCACCTTAAATATTTCTTTTCCGTTAAGGTAAACTGTAAAAATTTCATCAACCACCGTTAGTTTAAGATCATTCCATCCGGCACCAAGTGTTGGTACCTCAACACCATAAGTTTTTCCTTTTCCAATCAATGGAAGATCGGTTCTTTTACCATTTTCTACTTTATACAATACTACATTATCTTCCAAGGGATTGGCCCGAACAACATAATAATTATTTTTATCTGTAAAACGCCAGACAAAACCACCTCCCTGATCCATTTTTCCCTGAACGCCTTTCAATCTAACTTTTAACTCTACATTTTTAGCTGTAAATCCATCAAAAACGATTTCATTAAAATGATAATTTGGGTGATCACTTGATAATTGAGCTAACACTTTATTTCCTTGATCATCAATTACTTTCCAATTGGTACTCTTTCCTTTTCCTGTAAAATATTGTGACCATCCGGAAGGTATTTTACCCGTTTCATAATTTTCAAATGTGAAGGTCTTGTCTTTTGCTAATGCGGAATTAATTTTAGAAGACAATTTTACATTATTTGAACTTATAGCAAATGAACCTATTTGCATATAACCAAATAACAAAAAAATTCCAACAGAGATAATACTTAAAATTTTCATGATTTCTAATTTAAATTTATGATTCAACTTTATATTAATGCAACACTAATACTCTAAAAAATAATTTACAAATTTATTTTTCGATCTTTTGATCTGTTCTATTGTACCCATTTCTTCCATTTTTCCTTCATTGAGAACCACTATGCTATCAGCAATCTCAAATGCTTCTTTATGATCATGCGTCACATAAATAATGGTGAGATCAAAATGTTTTTTTAAGCTTTTAATATGCTTCAGTATTTTTCGTTTCAGTTTTACATCAAGGCTGGCAAGAGGTTCGTCCATCAATAAAATTTTTGGCTTTAACACCAGGGAACGCGCAATTGCTACCAATTGTTTTTGTCCACCCGACAACTGATGCGGATATTTTTCTGCATGATTTCGAAGATCAAAAAAATCGAGTATTTCAAAAACAGTTTCCTGAATATTATTTTCGTTTCGTTCTTTTAACCCAAAAGCTATATTTTTATAAACAGTAAAATGTGGCCAAAGTGCCAGATCCTGAAAAACAAACCCAACCGACCGATCCTTTGGAGAAATCTTGATTTGATTGTTCTTTGTGACAATTTGATTGTCAATAATTATTTGCCCTTGCTGTGGTGTTTCCAAACCAGCGATCAAACGTAAAATTGTAGTTTTACCACTTCCAGAACTACCTAGCAAACAAGTCAATTGATTGCCTTCCATATGCAAGGTCAAATCATCTAATACAGAGATTTCACCATAATGATGTTTTATGTTTTTCAATTCAATCAATTGCATAATGATACTTTTTAATAAATGGTTGCATCATAAAGTATAAACTTGTAATGATCAACAAGGTAATAGAAAAAACGATCAATGTCATGGAACTTGTAAGCGACTGTGGCGCATTTGCCATGATAGTAAAAACTTTGATCGGCATAATTTCAGTTCCTGGTGGATAGATCATGATTGTAGTTCCTAATTCTCCCAGACTAAAAATAAAGCTGATCATAAACGAAATAAACAAAGAAGGCATCACTAACGGAATCCAAATACTTATCAATCGTTTATAGGGAGAGATTCCTTGAATTATTGCGGCTTCTTCCAATGATTTTGGAATTTGTCTGATAGCATTCCCAATTAATTTTGAGGAAATAAATGAAAACTTTCCCATATAGGCAATTAATATGATGATATAACTTGAATAAATAAGATCTAACATTGGTTGATTGTAAAATTTGATCAAACTGATTCCAAAGATCGTAGATGGAATAGCAAAGATTATAAGCAGTAACCAATCAAAAGTGCTTCCTTTTTTACAAGAATGTCTTGCAGAAAAGAAAGCAGCTGTAAAACCAACAAAAACAATGATTATTGCTCCAAAAAATGCCAATCCAATGGAACTACCAAAAGTTGGAAGCAACAATTCAAAAGCCTGAATAAACTTGCTTGTGCCTTCTTTAAATGATTGAATAAAAAGAACTATAAAAGGTAATACAACGGTTATCAAAAACCATACAACTAAAATTGTTAACCCGATGTTATTCCATCTTTTAATATTATATGATTGATTTTTCATCCCTTTACTCCCAACAGATAAAAAGCTTGCACCTGCAATGTACTTTCCTTCTGAGAACAATAATATAATACAAATAAATATCAGTAAAGCTGATTGTAAAATAGCAAGAGAGTGGTTATAAAATGCCGAGAATTGCGTAAATATTTCAGTAGTTAAAACCTTTACACCAAAAAAAGCAGGAACAGAAAACTCCGAAATACTAAAAATAAAAACCAGTACAAAAGAACTGATCAATGCATGTTTGATAAGAGGTATTGTAATTTTTAGGATTACACTTCTCCTATTTGTGATCACAAAACCGGCTTCTTCCAGTTGAGCATTGATATTGGAAAATGCACTTCCAATGATCAGCATGGATAATGGGGTAAAAATCGTTGTTAACACCAATATCACACCAAAATTAGAAGATATGAAATTTACATCACCAAATACCAGGTAAAACAGATCCTTCCAGGCAACTGCTAAAATATAAGGCGAAATGAACAATGGAATTAATAATGCAATTTTGAAAAAACCCCTAAAACGCACCTTCATTTTATAGAGTAAAAATCCTAAAATAATTCCAAAAAATGTAGATAACACAGCAATCATAAAAGCAATTATGGTACTTTTTGCTAACAAAAGAAGTGTGTCACTTTTCAATGCTCCTATATTTGAAACAAATGAACCATCAGCAAAAAGAGCTGTTATAAGTGTATAAACAACCGGCAGTACAACAAGAAAAATAAACGAGAGATATATGATCGTATATAAAGGTTTATTTTTCAAATGATTTATTAATTTAAAATTTTACTGTGAACAAATACTTAATTAAACAAATCTAATGACTTATTGATCTATCCACATTTTTAAATAACCCTGAATTTCTTCCAATTTTTGTGATGCCTGATCATAATTAATTTTCATTGGAGCAATATGATCCAAAGAAGGAACACCTTTTGGGGTATCTACTCCTTTATGTAAAGGCATTTGGGCACAAGATATGGCAAGTTTTGCTTCTGTTTCTTTACTCAGTAAATAATCAATCAATTTTTGTCCGTTTTCGGAATTTTTTGCATTTTTTATCAGATTTACTGTATTAGGCATAATCAGACTTCCTATTCCCTGCTGGTCTAAAAAAATAATTCCAACATTAGCTCCTTCTTTGACTGCTTCAAATGCATCATCAGTATCCGTAAGACCACAGGCAACTTCTCCTTTCATTACTCTCTTTTTAACATCTCCGTTGCTAGTTGCAACTATTACATTATTATTTT
>JAUVCP010000056.1 GCA_030590765.1 Flavobacteriaceae bacterium
CCAGAAGCTCAGGTAGACCGTTTTATGTTGAAAACAGTGATTGATTATCCAAAAATGGATGACGAACAAATGATCATGCGTCATAATTTAAATGGAAGTTTTGGAAAAGTAAACGAAGTAGTTTCGGTAGAAAAAATCCTACAGGCACGAGAGGCAGTGAAAGAAGTTTATATGGATGAAAAGATTGAAAAATATATTTTAAATATTGTTTTTGCAACTCGTTTTCCTGAAGATTACCGTTTGCCAGAACTGAAACCACTGATCAGTTTTGGAGCTTCACCAAGGGGAAGTATCAATTTGGCAATGGCATCCAAATGTTATGCTTTTATCAAACACAGAGGGTATGTTATTCCGGAAGATGTAAGAGCGGTTGTGCATGATGTATTGAGACATAGAATTGGTGTTACTTACGAGGCAGAAGCTGAAAATATTACTTCAGAAGATATGATCAATAAAATTGTTAATGAGGTAGAAGTACCTTAGAAAAGCATGCAGCATTCAGTAGCAGTAAACAGCTTTTATTTCTAGTTTGTCCTGCTAATTGCAACTGCCAGCTGAAAACTAAAGAGAGTTGGATACCAAAGAATTACTTAAAAAAGTTCGTAAAATAGAGATCAAAACAAGGCGCTTGTCTGATCATATTTTCTCAGGTGAATATCACAGTTCATTTAAAGGACGTGGTATGACTTTTTCTGAAGTTCGTCAGTATCAGTTTGGAGATGATATTCGGTCTATTGACTGGAATGTGACGGCAAGGTATAATGAGCCGTATATAAAGGTTTTTGAAGAAGAACGTGAATTGACCATGATGTTGATGGTAGATGTTAGTGCTTCAGAATCATTTGGAACCATTCAGCAATTCAAAAGAGATCTGATTACAGAAATTAGTGCAACGCTTGCATTTTCCGCAATTCAGAATAATGATAAAGTGGGATTATTGTTGTTTTCTGATGAAATAGAGCTGTTTATTCCACCAAAAAAGGGGAAAACACATGTTTTGAGAATCATTAGAGAATTGATTGAGTTTCATCCTCAAAGTAAAAGAACAAATATTACCCATGCGTTACGTTATTTATCGAATGTAATGAAAAAGAAAGTGATTCTTTTTATTCTTTCTGATTTTATGGATGATGATTATGACAATGCTTTGAAGATTATTGGAAAGAAACATGATGTAACCGGTATAAGAGTTTTTGATAAATATGAAAAAGAAATGCCTAAATTAGGAATGGTATGTATGCAGGATGCTGAAAGTGGTAAAATCAAATTGGTAAACACAAACTCCAAGGCAGTTAGAACAGGGTATAAGGCTCATTATTTAAAAATGGTTGATTACTTTGAGAATTCCTTTAAAAAAAGTGGATCGGGTACAATAAGTACTCGAATTGATGAGGGTTATGTTAAAAAATTACTGGGGTATTTTAAACGTAGAAATTAATGCCTTTAGTGTATAAATTAAATATGAGAATGAATATTATTTCTTCTGTGAAATATATAATAAACAGAGTAAATAAATTGTTTGGAATTAGCAGATCAAAGTCTGTTTTTCAAATGAATTTATCTATTGCATTTTTATTGATAGGTTTTGCTGGATTTTCTCAGGTAACCACAAAAATTGACACTACAAAAATCAGGATAGGAGAGCAGATTCATTACAATATAATAGTTAATGAAACAGAAGGTGTTTTATTTTCAAAATTCCTGACAGACAGCCTAAAAAAGATTGAAGTTGTAGAATCTAAAATTGATTCACTTAAAAACAGTTTGGTAAAAAAATATGCTCTCACCAGTTTTGACAGTGGAAGATGGGTGTTACCACCCCAAAAGGTAATTGTAAAGAACAAGTCTTTTTTAACTGATTCAGTTATTATTGATGTAGCAACAATTGCTGTTGATACGATCAAACAGCCAATGTATCACATAAAAAATATTAGAAATGAGCCTTATACTTTTGCAGATTATAAAAACTACATATGGGGATTGTTGGCACTACTGTTATTGATTGCAATGATCTTGTATTTTGTATTGAGAAAGAAACCTACTGAAGAGGAAATTATTGCTAAAATCCCACCGTTTGATCTTGCAAAACAAAGATTGAAAGCCTTGGATGATAAAAAGCTGATCAAACATAACAGGATCAAACCTTATTATGTTGAACTTACAGATATTGTAAGAACTTTTATAGAAAGAGAAATGAATATTCCAGCTTTAGAATCTACAACAGATGAATTGATGGAGATGATAACAGACTTTAATGAAAGTAGTAAATTGAACATTCCAAAGGAAACAATTGTTAAACTGAAACAATTGTTAAAGGAGGCAGATCTTGTGAAATTTGCGAAATCAAAACCATTATTGAATGAGATAGAATTGCATAGAAATTATGCCGAGAATATTATTGACAAATTCCATCCTGATCCTGTGGAGGAACAGAAGGAAGAAATAAAACAGGGAGATCATGTTGGGGAGTAATTTAGAATTTTTAGATCCAGGATTTTTATGGCTGTTGCTGTTGATACCAATATTAGCAGTATGGCATTATTTTATCAAAAACAGAGATAATGCTAACTTAAAAATAGCAAGTACACAGGGTTTTAAAGATGGTAATATATTGGCAAAATTAAAGCCAATACTTTATCTGTTAAGATTATTAGCAATATCAGCTTTGATCATTGCCCTGGCCAGGCCAAGAAATGTTGAAGTCAACAAAAAAACAAAAACAACGCGAGGTATAGATATTGTAATGGCCATTGATGTATCTGCAAGTATGCTGGCAAAAGATTTAAAGCCCAATCGTTTGGAGGCGTTGAAAGACGTGGCAATAAAATTTGTAAGTCAGCGTCCAAATGACCGGATTGGTATAGTAGTTTATGCAGGAGAGAGTTTTACACAAACCCCTATTACAAGTGATAAAGCTATTGTGAAAAATACGATAAGAAAGATCAAATGGGGGCAGATCAATGATGGTACTGCTATTGGAATGGGATTGGGGTCAGCAGTAAATAGACTAAAAGATAGCAAAGCGAAAAGTAAAGTGATCATTTTACTGACAGATGGAGTTAACAATACTGGTTTTGTAGATCCAAAAACAGCAACAGAGCTGGCAAAAGAATTGAATATTAAAGTTTATACGATAGGTTTAGGAACTAATGGAACAGCATTATTTCCGGTAGCAAAAGATTTGTACGGAAAGCTTATTTTTAGAAATGCGCCTGTTGAAATTGATGAAGTCTTGTTAAAGTATATCGCAATAGAAACAGGAGGAAAATATTTTAGAGCAACGGGAAATAGAAAATTAGAAGCTATTTATGATGAGATAAATAAGCTGGAAAAAACAAAAATAGAAGAGTTTAAATATTATAATTACGAAGAAAAATATAGATCTTTAGTTATTTTAGCCGGTATTTTGATCTTGATTGAAATGCTGTTAAAGTTTACGGTTTATAGAAGCTTTATATAGTTGTTGATAGGTTTATATTAGAAGAGAATTATTTAAAAAATGAGAAAAAGATTTCAAAAATAACAAATAGGTTGAATCCATTAAGAAAATCACAAATTAACGGATAAACAGAAAAACGAATAAACATTTATAATGTATCAATTAGAAGAACCAAAATATTTTTACTTGTTTGCATTCATTGCAATATTACTTGTGATGTATTTTGCTGTTTCTGTATGGAAGAGAAAAAAGCAGAAAGAATTTGCCGATCTGAACTTGCTTAAAAAATTAAGTCCGGGAAAATCAAAATTTAAACCTGCATTAAAAATAACTATTGTAGCCTTAGGTTTATCATTTTTAATATTTGCATTGATCAATCCTAAAATGGGAACTCAATTAAAAACCATTAAGCGACAAGGAGTAGATATAGTTTTTGCTTTAGATGTTTCTAAAAGTATGCTGGCTGAAGATATTGCACCTAACCGATTAGAAAAAGCAAAACAGATCATTTCTAAAACCATTGATAAGCTTGGAAGTGATCGTGTAGGAATTATTATCTATGCAGGAAGTGCATATCCACTGTTGCCTATTACAACTGATCATAGTGCTGCAAAAATGTTTTTGCAAAATGCAGGTCCTAATATGGTTTCTTCGCAAGGAACAGCAATAAATGAAGCATTGAAATTAGCAAAGACCTTTTTTGATGATGATACGCAAACCAACAGGTTTTTGTTTATTATTTCTGATGGAGAAGATCACGAAGAAAACTCCGGTAAAATTGCTAAAGATATTCTAAATGAAGGAATTAGAACTTTTACAATTGGAGTGGGGTCTAATAAAGGAGTGCCTATTCCAATCAAAAGAAAGGGTAAATTCATAGGCTATAAAAAAGACAATAAAGAGGAAGTTGTTATAACAAAACTTCATGTAGAAACGTTAAAAGAAATAGCTAAAAATGGTAAAGGGAAGTATTTATTGGGAAATAACACCACAAAATCTATTGAATATATAGAAGATCTTTTACTAAAAGCAGATAAAAAGGAATTTGAAACTAAGCAATTTTCTGATTATAAAGATCAGTTTCAATGGTTTTTAGGGCTAGGATTACTGTTTTTAGTGTTAGATGTATTTTTATTGAACAAAAAAACGAAATGGGTTCAAAAAATGAATTTGTTTAATGAGAAATAGATAAAATGAAACATTTATTTTATATCATATTGATTTTACCAATGCTCCTGTATTCCCAAAAGAAAACAGAGGAGGAGGTAAAGGTGAAGTTAGAGGATAAACAAATTTTGAGAAAAGGAAATGATTTGTTTAAAGAGCGTAAATATGTAGATGCCGAAGTTAAGTACAAAAAAGCCTTAAAACAAAACCCAAATTATGAAAAGGCAGTATATAATTTAGGGAACTCTGTTTACGAACAAAATAGATTTAAAGAAGCATTACCGTACTATGAATTTGTTTCTAAATCGACAAAAGATAAAAAAACAAAACTCGAAACTTTTCATAATATTGGCAATACAACAATGAAGTTGAAACAATATGATAAAGCAGTTGCCGCGTATAAGAATTCACTTCGATTGAATTCGAAAGATGATGAAACAAGATATAATTTAGCATTAGCTCAAAAATTATTAAAAGATCAACAACAACAAAACTCGGAGAACAAGGATAAGGATAAAGATAAAGATAACAAAGATCAGGATCAAAATAAAGATAACAAAGATCAGGATCAAAAGAAGGATCAGGGAGACGATAAGGAAAAGGACAAAGATCAAGATAAAGGAGATGATGATAAAGACAAAAAGGATCAGGACAAGGGTAAAAATGAACAAAAAGATAAACAACCTCAAAAACCTAAACCAGATCAATTAAGTCAACAGCAAATGCAACAACTTTTGGAAGCAATGAATAATGAGGAAAAAAAGACACAGAAAAAAGTAAATGCACAAAAAGCAAGAGGTAAAAAAACAAAGAATGAAAAGGACTGGTAGAATTTATTAAATAATAAATTATTGATTGACAGTATATTTGAAATGAAAGAAAAATATATTTACATATTATTTTTACTATTTGGAATCCAAACAGGGTTTGCTCAGGTAACATTTAAAACTTCTGTTAGCAAAACAGAACTGGGTTTAAATGAACGTTTGAGAATTGAATTCTCTATTGATAAACAGGGGGCAGATGATTTTACTCCTCCGTATTTTAATAGCTTTAAAGTCTTGTCTGGTCCAAGTCAGTTTAGTAGTTTTTCTGCTGTAAATGGAAAAACATCTTATAAATTAACTTATACATATATAATTCAACCTATTGTCAAAGGCACTTTTACGATACCTTCGGCTAGTATTACTTATAAAGGAGAAACCATAAAGTCAAATACGGTAAGGATAAAAGTAACTGATGCTATTGATATACCTGAAGATCCTAATGATCCTCGTTATGTTGCGTCAGAAAACATTCATTTGGTTGCCGAAGTTTCCAAAACAAATCCCTTTGTTGGAGAAAGTATATCTGTTGTTTATAAACTATTTGTCAATACGGGTAAGGTTAATGTAAAAAACACAAGAGAAGTTTCAGCACCATCTTTTGGTGGATTTTGGAATCAAAGTATTAACGTTGAAAAATGGGTTGCCAGAAATGGATCTTATGGAGGTAAACCTCATCGATATGTGATTGTTAAAAAAACAGTATTGATACCTCATAAAGCAGGAAAACTAATAATTGAACCATTAGAAATGGAGATTTCTGCTGGGATTCCAATTGGCAGAAGAGATTTTTTTGGTAATATGTTGATGAATGATGTTAGTTTTACTTTAACTTCCGGTAAAAGAACAATTTCGGTAAAACAATTACCAACAGAAGGAAGGCCTTTTAATTTTACAGGAGCAGTTGGTGATTTAGATTTTAGTGTTAAAAGCAGTAAGAAAGATTTAAATGCAAATGAGTCTGCTCAAATAAGAGTTGAAATCAGTGGAGAAGGAAATCTAAAACTGATAAAATTACCTGGTATTGAAACACCTAAAGGTCTTGAGGTTTATGAGCCAGAGCACAAAGAAGAGATCAAAACCACTTTACGGGGTTTAAAGGGTAAGATCTATGATCAATATGCCATTGTTCCTCAATATAGAGGTAAGTTTAAAATTCCAGTAGTTTCATTTTCTTATTTTAATCCCAAAGAAAAGAAATATTACACTGTAAATACCCAACCTATTATTTTGAATGCTTTGCAGGGTAAATTACCGGTTGATGATGATGGAATTACCAGTACAAAAATGAGAGTTGTAGGTAATGAAAATGATATTAGGTATATTCATTTAAAAACTGGCCTTGTTTCTATGGAAGAAACTGAAGATTTCTTTGGTTCTAACCTATTCTATTTCTTATTGCTGTTACCGTTATTTTCTATTCCTATTGGAATTTATATTGGAAAAAAGAAAAAGGAAAGAGATAGTGATATTATAGGTAATAAACGTAGAAAAGCAGATAGACTGGCACGTAAATATTTATCACGCGCCAAAAAACAATTGGGTAAAAAAGAAGCTTTTTATATTGCATTAGAAAAGGCTTTGCACAATTACTTGAAAGCAAAATTACATGTGGAGACCAGTGATATAAGTAAAGAAAGAATAGGTGAGATATTACATGGTAAAAATGTAGATGACCAAACTATAAAAGAATTTAAAATAGTGCTGGATAATTGTGATTATGCAAGATATGCACCATCAACAGATGTAATGATGAAGCAGGAATATGAAAAAGCCAAAGAGGTAATTTCAAAAATTGATAAACAGCTTTAATTAAGAGAAAAGAGTCAATAAAAAAGAATCAGGAGTTCAAAATAAAGATTAAATGAAAAAATTTATTTTCTTATTGATTATTTTAATTAGTGGGTATACTCATGCACAGACTTTAGATAGTTTGTTTCTCAATGCCAATAAATTATTTCAGCAAGAAGACTATTTAAAAGCGCTAGAATTATATCAGGATATTGAAAAACAAAATGTTGAGTCAGAGGCATTGTATTTCAATATGGCCAATATTTATTATAAAACTAATCAGGTAGCACCTGCAATTTATTATTATGAAAAGGCTCTTCAAATAGATCCAAATAATAAAGATGTAAAATTTAATTTAGATTTTGCACAAAGAATGATCTTAGATAATATTGAGCCTTTGCCAAAGAGTTTAGGACAAAAATTCAGAGACAGTATCATTTTAAAATTTACCTATAATACATGGGCTATTATAGCAGTGAGTCTGGCATTTTTATTTGCATTGTTGTTTTTGCTGTATCATTTTTCATATAGCACTTCTAAAAAGCGTTTTTATTTTATTACAAGTATTATTAGTGCAAGTTTTGTTGCTATAAGTGTATTTTTCGCAATGAAAAATCACCACTATATTTCCAATACTAAATATGCCATAATTTTTGCACAACAAACCAAAGTTAAAAGTGCACCAACAAAAAGTAGTGAAGTTAATTTTGAGTTGCATGAAGGAACCAAAGTGCTGGTTTTAGAAGATTTGGATAACTGGCGAAAGATCAAAATTGCTGATGGTAAAACTGGTTGGATGAATGAAGAGGATCTAAAAGAATTGTAGTGTTTATTATTTCTAATAATGGGTGCAAATCGTTTTTAAATAGATTCTTTTTTAAGGAAATTTTTACTTTACTAATGCATACCTTAATTTTTAAAACAAACTGGTAAGATTTCACCTTTTACCAAGCGGTATTTATCAACCAGTTCAGCTGAAATAGTTTTAGAATAATCAATCTCATTTACAACAAAACCTACTTTTTGCAATCGATCAAAATAATCTTTGCCGTAAATTCTTACATGATCATATTGCCCAAAATGTTTTTTACGTTCTTCTTCTGATGTGATAGTGGAATCTTCGTAAGTTTTTTCCAGACTAAGATCCTGAGGAATTTGAAAGATACCCATTCCACCAGGTTTTAAAACCCGGTATAGTTCACTCATTGCTTTCTTATCATTTTCAATATGCTCTAAAACATGGTTGCAAAAAACAATGTCAAAACTATGATCCTCAAAAGGTAGTTCTAAAATATCTGCTTTTACATCCACTATCGGCGAATAAAGATCGGCGGTAGTATAATCCAGATTTTTCATCTTTTTAAAAATGGGTAAAAAACACTGCTCTGGAGCCATGTGTAGCACTTTCTTTTTTGCAGTAAAAAAATCGGTTTTATTTTTTAGATACAACCACATTAAGCGATGTCTTTCTAATGATAAAGTACTTGGTGACAAAACATTAGGCCGTTGTTCTCCATATCCATAAGGTAAAAATTTCTTAAAGCTTTTTCCATCAATAGGATCGGTATAGGTATCACCTTTTAGCCATGCAGCTAGAACAGGCCTGACTAAATAGCTTAACTTGATAAGGTAAGGTCTGGGTATGGTATTTAGTATGGTTTTAAATAGTTTCATGGTTATCTTTAACACACCCCTTTAATTCCCTCTCTTGAGAGGGGAGATCCGCTTCAATAAAATAATAGATTTAGCGGATAGGGGTGTGTTTAATGTATAAAAAATAGTAATTATTGTCTGAATTCATCTTCTTCATCACTCACAATATCCAAAGCATCATACACATATTGAAAGGTAGAAAGCAATTCTGGTTTACCATTAACAATGGCTACATCATGTTCAAAGTGAGCACTTGGTTTTAAGTCCACAGTTTTAATGGTCCAGCCATCACTAAATTGTTTAATTTGATGAGTGCCTAAATTGATCATCGGTTCAATGGCAACCACCATACCTTCTTTAAATTTTTTGCCTCGACCTCTTCTTCCATAATTTGGCATTTCAGGGTCTTCGTGCATTTCTTTACCCAAACCATGACCTACCAATTCACGAACTACACCATAACCGTGCTTCTCAGTATAATTTTGAATGGCAAAACCAACATCTCCAACCCGGTTTCCGGCTCGGAATTCTCTGATACCTGCATACAAACTTTCTTTGGTGATACGCAAAAGCTTTTTAGTATCTTCCACTACCTCGCCAATTTCAAAAGTATAGGCATGATCTCCATAAAAACCATTTTTTAATGCTCCGCAATCTACAGAAATAATATCCCCTTCCTTAAGTGGAGTATTGTTTGGAATACCATGCACCACTTGTTCATTCGGACTCATACAAAGTGTATTCGGAAAATCATATAA
>JAUVCP010000218.1 GCA_030590765.1 Flavobacteriaceae bacterium
CCCCTTTTAATTGGTGACAAAGTAAAAAAAGGACAAGTGCTTGTTACTATTGAAAATCTTGATTTTGTACAATTACAACAAGAATATTTAGAAGTATCTGAGCAGCTTACTTATTTAAAGACTGAATACGATCGTCAGAAAGAATTATTTGCTGAAAAGATCTCTTCTAAAAAAAGTTTTTTAAAAGCTGAAAGTGATTATAAAAAAACGAATGCCATGTATCATGGTTTACGTAAAAAATTACAAATGCTAAATATCAACCCGGCATCTGTTGAGAAAGGAAATTTGACCTCAGTATCTACGATTTACTCTCCTATTGATGGAAGTATTACCGATGTAAATGTCAGTACAGGTACATATGTTTCACCTGCTGATAAAATTATGGAGATTGTAAATACTGATCATATTCATTTGGAATTAAGGGTGTTTGAAAAAGATGTTTTAAAAATTAAAGAAGAACAAAAAGTGATTTTTAGGTTACCTGAATCTACCGATGAAATTTTTGAAGGGGATATTCATTTGATAGGGAAATCTATAGATGAAAACAGAACAATTCAAGTTCATGCACATATTGATCATGATATTCAACACCGTTTTTTAGTTGGAATGTATGTAGAAGCAGATATTGTAATTGAGGATAATCTCTCAAGATCATTACCTGAAAATGCAGTTGTTGATGTTGAAGATAAAAATTATGTCTTGCTATTAAAATCTAAAGATAATGATCATTATGTTTTTATCAAAAAAGAATTATCTATAAGTAATTCATATAATGGCTTTACGGAAATAAAGGATGATCTATTCAAAAATGATGATCTGTTTTTATTGGGAGGATTTAATTTATTATCTGAATAAGGGGCAACTGAAAATAGCCATTAGTTTAGTATTCAGGTTATTTGTTATTCAGAAAATAGAAAGAAGAGCTAATGTCAAGTCATGTGTGTTTTCAATTTTGTAAAGCATTGCAATTTCTAAATTCCTATCTTTGAGGAAAACATCAATTAATAAAGAAAGATGAATGCGTAAAATTAAGGTCAAAAAATTTTCAGGCGAACTGGTTGATTTTGATATGGAGAAATTAAAGAATTCTCTTAGAAGAACTAAAGCCGGAGAAGAACTAATTCAAAATATTGTTACTACTGTTAAAAGTAAACTGTACAATGGAATTTCTACCAAAGAGATCTATCAAATGGCTTTTAAAATGCTCAATAAAAGTAAATCAAGAACCAATGCTTCAAGATATAAACTTAAAAAGGCAATTATGGAGTTGGGTCCTTCTGGATTTCCATTCGAAAAATTTATTGCTGCAATCATAAAAGCAGAAGGATATGAAACAAAAGTTGGTGTGATAGTCCAAGGCCATTGTGTAAGTCATGAGGTAGATGTTGTTGTTGAAAACGAACACAAACATATTATGGTGGAATGTAAATATCATAACAAGCAGGGTAGGGTAAACGATATAAAAATTCCTCTGTACATTAAATCCAGGTTTTTAGATATTGAAAAACAACATAAAAAAGAGGAAGGAGATCATTTTGTTCATGAACAATGGATCTATACAAATACGCGATTTTCATCAGAAGCGATCAAATACGGAGAATGTGCCGGGTTAAAACTGGTAAGCTGGGATTATCCTCATAACAATAGTGTTGCCGATCAAATAAATAAACATGGTTTGTATCCTATAACCACTTTAACCACTATATCAAAAAAGGATATTCAAAAATTGCTAGAAAAAGGATATGTTTTGTGTAAAGATATTTGTAGTAATCCAAAAGTCCTGGTCGAAGTAGGTATTGACAGAGCTAAACATAAAAAAATTATGCAAAATGCTAAAGAATTAAGTGAATATATAGCTAATAATCATTAATCTATAAGAATATTTTTATTCTTCTCTTCAATCCATTTAGATAGGTATTTAGTGCTTTTTAAAGTATGATGTTGTAATATGGCTCCTGTAAAATTATTTAAACGATGTTCTTTAAGTTGATCTTGTATAAGATGTAAGATTTTGAGTAGAATATCTTCATATTTTTCTTTATCATAACATTGATTGACTATATCAACACCTTTTTTTTGAGCATCAATCCACAAAGCTTTATTTTGATATAATTCTATAGATTTTCTTGCAAATTCCATAGGATCATCGCAAATGAAACCGTTCCAGGGTAGATCACCGTGCATTGCCTCAGCACCAATATTTGTGGTTACACTAGGTGTACCATATAACATGGCATCAATCAATTTCCCCTTTAATCCGGCGCCAAATTGTAAAGGAGCCAGACAAATCTTCGTATTGATAAAAACATCTTTTGCATTTTCAGCCCAGCCCTTGATGATAAAACCTTCTTTTTCATTATGAAGCTGTTGTACTTTATTACTACCATAAGAACCATAAATATGGAACTCTACATCATGTAATTCTGCTCTGATCAAAGGCCAGATTGTATTTTTTAAATATAAAACTGCATTCCAGTTAGGTTCATGTCTGAAATTACCAATGGTCATAAAATGTTTTCGCTCCTTAAAAGAAGGGTAGGAGTTAATGATTTCTGAACCCATCTGCTCCAGCAAAAATGGTAGATAAATCAAAATAGATTTATCCATTTTAAAGGTATTCATTAAAAGATTGAATTCAAATTTAGATATGATCAAAGTAAGGTCACAACGATAAATACTTGCCAGTTCTCTATTTGTCAAATCATTAACCAAATATTGCAATGACAATTCTTCTTTATTCTTAAATGCCTGATGACGAGCATGTCTTAAAAAATGTAGATCTTCTGTATCTAAAATTCGTATGGCATCCGGACAAATTTCCGCAACTCGCCAGCCAAATTGTTCTTCGGTTAAAAACCTGTCGAACAAAACCATGTTGGGATCTAACTGTTTTAAAATTTGATCAAAACCAGGGTCATTCAATTCTATTCCATAGGTTTGAATACCTAAATCATTTAAAGGATAGGTTTTATCTGTTTTAGCAGCAGTACTAACAAAAGTTATTTTGAAATTATTTTTTAGAAAAAAGGATATTAATTGTAACATTCTGCTTCCTGCAGCTGTGGAATTTGGTTCCGGCCAAACAAATCCTATTATCAATAAACTTCTTCTTTTCATCTTATGCAATTAGACTATCTACTTCTATAATTTCTCCAATTTTCATAGTATATAAATGAATTTGATCAATTCTTACCCTTATCAATCGCAAAGTTGGAAATCCAACAGCAGCAGTCATTTTTCTTACTTGTCTGAATTTACCTTCGGTCAAAGTTATAGAAACCCAACTTGTTGGCCCATGACGTTCATCTCTAATTTTTTTACTTCGTTCAGGAAAACCAGGTGCTGGATCCAAAATAAATGTTTTACAATGCTTAGTAAGGTATTTTTTTCCATTAATTCCTATTTCAACTCCTGTTTTTAATTTGTTTACAGCTTCCGTGTTTATCATACCATCCAACTGCACATAATACTCTTTTTCAACCTTTTTACTCCTAATGAACTCACTGGTTTTACCATCTGTTGTTAGCAATAACAATCCCTCAGAATCCTCATCCAATCTTCCAATTGCCATAGTGCCTTCCGGGAAATCATAGAGTTCTCCCAGTAATTTTTTGTTCTTTCTCTTGGTTTGATTATTAACAAACTGACTTAAATAACCATAAGGTTTGTTAATGATAAAATGCTGTTGTTTTTTATTGTTTTCCATTTAAAATTGCATAAACCAATTCCTTTGTTAGATTTTTTCCTTTTGCTAATTTTCTGATATTATCGTAGCTAAACACAAAATCACATCCTTTATTATAATTACTGCAACCATAGGCGGTTTTTCCTTTTAAGATATAACCTTTTTTACATTTCGGACAAGGTATTTGATTGGGAACTCTTGGTGTATTTCCAGTAGAAACGGAAATCTTTTTCTCTTCCAAAATAAGGTGAAAATGTTCATCAAATCTGACTAAACCTTCGACAGAACCTTCATTTGTTTTAAACCCTTTTAAATGAACTGTACAACCCTTTTTTAAAAGTCGGATGAATTGATTCTCTGATATTTTTTTATCCATAAAACTAAAAGGCAATCTAAAATCACAGCCATTCTTATAATTGCTGCATCCATAGGCGGTTTTCCCTTTTAAAATAGTTCCATTTTTACACTTTGGACATTTTTGGGATTTAATGCTTTTTGTCATTTCTGTGACCACGGGAACCTTATTCTTTTTTACCGTATTTGAAGCACTAATAATGGCTCTTTTTTCTGATCTCACTTCATAGACCAGATCATCTACCATTTTTTTCATGTTTTTGATAAAAGTTCCTGCATTAAAAGTACCTTTTTCAATTTCTTTTAACTGTTTCTCCCATCTACCGGTCAATTCAGCTGATTTTAATAATTTGTTTTGAATGGTATCAATAAGCTGAATACCTGTTTCTGTGGGAATAATCTGTTTCTTTTTACGGACAATGTATTTTCTTCTGAATAAGGTCTCAATAATATTTGCCCGAGTAGAAGGCCGGCCGATGCCATTCTCCTTCATTAACTCTCGCATTTCGTCATCATCTACTTGTTTACCGGCAGTTTCCATAGCTCTTAATAGGGTAGCTTCTGTATAATATTTCGGAGCCTTAGTCTCTTTTTCTAAAAAAGAAGGTTTATGCGAACCTTTTTCTCCCTTTACAAAAGTGGGTAAAATTCCTTTTTCTTCTTTTTTAATACTTGCACCTCTCTCATTCGATCCTGCACCTAGAGAAGTCGAACCTGTACCGAGCGAAGTCGAGGTATCAAATACCACTTTCCATCCTTTTTCCAGAATTTCTTTTCCTGTTGTTTTAAAAGTTACTGTATCTGCTTTTCCAATAACAGAAGTGTTTGCAACTTTACAATCATCATAAAAAACAGCTATAAATCTTCGTGTGATTATATCATATACCTGTTGCTGGTTGTATTGCAATCTTATTTGCACCCCGGTTGGTATTATGGCGTGGTGATCAGTTACTTTTTTATCGTTAAAAACCTTGGTTGACTTTCTTATTTT